>NZ_JBVVPB010000013.1:0-230947 GCF_055807435.1 Bradyrhizobium sp. Ken51
GATGCTGCCCGCGTCCACCGCAGCTCACCCCACGTTTCGTGACGATCGCGATACGCCCCTCTGACCGGGGTGAGGTGGCGACAAGATGCGAGAAATCAGAATTTCTGTAAAGGCGAATATTTTCGCGCGAGCGGATTGACCCGTCGTTTGGGTGTTTTGCTCGACAGGCGACGCAAGGTCTTGTAGCCCGGATGGAGCGAAGCGTAATCCCGGCCCCTGTCTCCGCGGAAGAATCCCGGATTGCGCTTCGCTCCATCCGGGCTACGGGACTCGCGGCGGCGTGATGAGGGCTTGGTGATCCTGCGCGGGATATCGTAGAAGCGATCCGAACAGGAGAGTCTAAACAGGAGACTTGGGCGTGATGTTGGGCGACACGAACGTTCGGGCTGGCCAGTGCCATTGCGGCACCGTGCGTTTCGAGGCCACGCTCAGCGACGGCTTCAATTCGATCCGCCGCTGCACCTGCTCCTACTGCCGCATGCGCGGCGCCGTCGTCGTCATGGCGGAGATGGGCGGCATCAAGTTCCTCCAGGGCGAGGATGTGCTCACAAGCTACCGCTTCCATACCGCATCAGCGCAGCACTTCTTCTGCTCCCGCTGCGGAATCTACACGCACCATCAGCGACGATCCGACCAATCTCTCTATGCCGTCAACGTCGCCTGCCTGGACGGGGTGAGCCCATTCGATTTCACCGAGGTGCCGGTCATGGATGGCATCAATCACACCAACGACACTGGTCAGCCGACGCGGCGGGCCGGCACGCTCCGCTTCATTCCGGCTGACTGAAGGCGGGGTTGCCTAGCTCAGCCGCGCGGCGACCGCGGAGTCCTGCGCTTGACGGCATGCCGGCGCGGCGAGCGTGTCACGCGGGGGCGCAGGCGGGTTACGGCGGCTTCACGGCGCGGCTTGGCCTGGACTGGGCCGCGGGCGAGATCCATCAGCATGCGCAGCGCCTCGACCACAGAGCGCTGACGCACGGCGGTGCGGCCGATGGCGCCAAAGCGATGCTCGCGGTGAACGATACGTCCGTCGCGCGCGGCGGCAGCGAAGTGGACGAGGCCCACCGGCTTGCCCGGCGTGGCGCCGCCGGGTCCGGCAATGCCGGTGATGGCGACCGCAAGATCAACGCCGGCACGCTCCAGCGCGCCGACCGCCATCGCGGTCGCGGTCTCCTTGCTGACGGCGCCGAAGTTGGTGAGCGTGTTTGCCTCGACCCCTAACATCGCGCGCTTGGCGTCGTTGGAATAGGTGACGAAGCCGCGATCGATGACGTCGGACGAACCGGGGATGTCGGTCAGCGCGCCGGCAACCAGGCCGCCGGTGCAGGATTCGGCGGTCGCGATCGTCAGCTTGCGCATCCGGCACAAATCGAGCAGCGAGCGGGAGAGTGCGCGTGCGTCGCTGCCGGCCATGGCCTAGACACTCCAGGGCAGGCGGATGGTGGCGCTCGCGGTGGCCGCGACGCCTTCCTCGCGGCCGGTGAACCCGAGCCGCTCGCTGGTGGTCGCCTTGACCGCTACGCGGGAGATGTCGACGCCGGAAATCTCGGCGATGCGCGCGCGCATGGTGTCGCGCAAGGGACCGATCTTTGGCCGCTCGCAGATCATGGTGACCTCGAGATTGGCGATGCGGCCGCCGCGCTGGGTGACGCGCTCGATGGCGTATTGCAAAAACTGGTCGGAGGAAGCGCCCTTCCACTTCGCGTCACTCGGCGGAAAGTGCGATCCGATGTCGCCGTCGGCGAGCGCGCCGAGGATGGCGTCGACCAGCGCATGCAGGCCGACATCGCCGTCGGAATGGGCCAGGAAGCCCTTGGTGTGCGGCACGCGCACGCCGCAGATCATGAGATGGTCGCCTTCGCCGAAGGCGTGCACGTCGTATCCCGTGCCGGTCCTGATGTCGCCGAGCAGGCTCGCCAGCCGCGCTTCCTCGCGCACAAAATCATCGGGAGTGGTGAGCTTCATATTGGCAACATCGCCTTCAAAGGTTGCAACCGTCAATCCCGCCCATTCGGCAATCGCGGCATCGTCGGTGAAATCGCTGCGCCCGTCCTTGGCGGCGCGACGATGCGCTTCGAGGATGACGTCGAAACGAAAGGATTGCGGCGTCTGTGCGATTCGCAGCCGCGCCCGATCCGGCGTGTCCTCGACATTGCCGTTCTCGCCGGTGACCTTGATGGTGTCGGTGACGGGAACAACGGGAATCGCGGCGCCGGTGCGGCTGGCCGCATCGATCGCGCGGGTGATCACGCCTTCGGAAACGAACGGGCGCGCGGCGTCGTGGATCAGGACGATGTCGGGCTTGTGCCTGGCGAGCGCTTCGAGACCCGCTAGCACCGAGGCCTGTCGGGTCGCGCCGCCACTGACCGGCGCCTCGTGGCTGAGCCCTGCGACCGCTGCCGTGAACATGGCGCTGTCGTCGGGGTTCACGACCGGCTGAACCGCGAACACGTCCGCATGACGGCTGAAGGCCTCCATGGCGCGATAGATCACCGGCACGCCGCCGATCTCGCGATATTGCTTGGGGCCACCGGCGCCTGCGCGCAGGCCGCGTCCGGCCGCAACGAGGACGACTGCGGTGCGCTGTGATTTCGCCATAGGACTCAAATACTCATTTGGTGATGAAGAGAGTCGGGGTGTGGGGTGATTGCCGCATGCCTCTAGCACGGCAGGCCCGCAAAAAAAGGGGGTTTCCCCGGATTGTGGGAAACAGCATTTTGCTGCACTGCACTTGAAAGATTGGCAGAACTGTCTAAACTGTAGGCATGACGCTTGACTGCACAAGAATTGTGCGCAAGATAGGTCATGGCAGGCGCGATGAGGCGCTGCCAACGTAACGAGACCCCTGTGACCGGCTCGGCAGTATCAGGCTTTAAGCCATTGAAGATAGGCGATATTGACGTCGCCACCCCGGTCTTCCTGGCGCCGATGTCGGGGGTGACTGACTCGCCCGTCCGCCGGCTGGCCGCGGAGTTGGGCGCCGGTCTCGTCGTCTCCGAAATGACGGCCAGCGACGAACTCGCCAGCGGCCATCGGATGTCCCGGTTGCGCTGCGAAGCCACCGGGATCGGTCCGCACGTGGTCCAGCTCGCCGGTTGCGAGGCGCATTGGATGGCGGAGGGCGCCCGGATCGCCGAAGCCGACGGCGCCGACATCATCGACATCAACATGGGCTGTCCGGCCCGTCACGTCACCGGCGGCCAGTCCGGTTCCGCCTTGATGCGCGACCTCGACCACGCCGTCAGCTTGATCGAAGCGACGATCGCGGCGGTGAAGGTGCCGGTGACGCTGAAGATGCGGCTCGGCTGGGACGATCGTACCCGCAACGCGCCGGAACTGGCGCGGCGCGCGCAGGCATCAGGCATCAAGCTCGTCACCGTGCACGGCCGCACCCGCTGCCAGTTCTACAAGGGCGAGGCCGATTGGGATGCGATCCGCGCCGTGCGCGAGGCCATCACCATTCCGCTCGTCGTCAATGGCGATATCACAACTTACGAGAAGGCGCTCGCGGCGTTAGAGGCCTCCGGTGCGGACGCGGTGATGATCGGCCGCGGCGCGCAGGGCCAGCCCTGGCTGCCCGGTGAGATCGGCCGCCGCCTCAAGGGTGGGGCGGCGGAAGCCACGCCGTCGCTCGAGACGCAGCTGCATTATGTTCGCACGCTTTATGAAGGCGTCTGCGCGCTCTACGGCCTGCGCGTCGGACTGCGGCACGCGCGAAAACATCTGGGCTGGGCCCTCGACGTCGCCGCCGATGTGAGCCGTGCGCCGGCCGAGAAGCTGAAATCCTGGCGCCAGAAAATCCTCACCTCGGAGGATCCGCGCCTTGTCCACCGGTCACTGCAAGATGCCTTCGACGACTTCGCATGGAGCGCCGCTGCATGAGCTCAGTTGCTGAACATCGTCGGCCGTTTCCGTCCGACAGCGATGCCATCCTGGACGCACTGCCCAATCCCATGCTCATGATCGGGCCGGACGGCAAGATCGTCGCCGCCAACATCGCAACCGAGGCCTTCTTCGATATCTCGACGCAGTTTTTGAAGCGGCAGTCGCTGAAAGAGCTGGTGCCGTTCGGCAGCCCGTTGCTGGCGCTGATCGACCAGGTGCGTTCGTCGAACGCGCCGGTCAACGAGTACAAGGTCGATCTGGGCACGCCACGCATGGGCGGAGACCGCCAGGTCGATCTGCACGTTGCCCCCGTCACGGAACGGCCCGGCCATATCGTGGTGATGCTGCAAGAGCGCTCCATCGCCGACAAGATGGACCGCCAGCTCACCCATCGCAGCGCCGCGCGCTCCGTGATCGCGCTCGCCGCGATGCTGGCGCATGAGATCAAGAACCCGCTCTCCGGCATCCGCGGCGCGGCGCAGCTCCTGGAGCAGCAGGCCTCCTCGGAAGACCGCATGCTGACGCGGCTGATCTGCGACGAGGCCGACCGCATCGTGACGCTGGTCGACCGCATGGAGGTGTTCGGCGACGAGCGCCCCGTGGTGCGCGGCCCCGTCAACATCCATTCGGTGCTCGATCACGTCAAACGGCTGGCGCAGTCCGGCTTTGCCCGCAACATCCGCTTCGTCGAGGACTACGATCCCTCGCTGCCGCCGGTGCTGGCGAACCAGGACCAGCTCATCCAGGTGTTCCTCAATCTCGTGAAGAACGCCGCCGAAGCGCTGATCGACGTTCCCGACGGCGAAATCCAGCTCACCACCGCGTTCCGCCCCGGCGTGCGCCTGTCAGTCCCCGGTCAAAAATCCCGTGTATCCCTGCCGCTCGAATTCTGCGTGAAGGACAACGGACCAGGCGTGCCGGACGATCTTCTACCCAACCTGTTCGATCCCTTCGTCACCACCAAGCAGACCGGCTCGGGTCTGGGCCTCGCGTTGGTCGCAAAGATCATCGGGGATCACGGGGGCATCATCGAATGCGAATCTCAGCCGCGGAAGACCACCTTCCGCGTGCTGATGCCGATGTATTCCACATCGGTGAAACATGCCGATCAAAGCAGTCGCGACGGCTCTGCCGGGAAGTCGTCGTCTGCGTCACAGGGGGCAAAATGAGGATTAACGATGCCCGCAGGTAGCATTCTCGTTGCTGATGACGACACCGCCATCCGCACGGTTCTGAACCAGGCACTATCCCGCGCCGGCTACGAAGTGCGGCTGACCGGCAATGCCGCGACGCTGTGGCGCTGGGTCAGCCAGGGGGAGGGCGATCTCGTCATCACCGACGTGGTGATGCCCGACGAGAACGCGTTCGACCTGTTGCCGCGGATCAAGAAGATGCGGCCGAATTTGCCCGTCATCGTCATGAGCGCGCAAAACACCTTCATGACGGCGATCCGCGCCTCCGAGCGCGGCGCCTATGAATATCTGCCGAAGCCCTTCGACCTGAAGGAGCTGATCGCCATCGTCGGCCGCGCGTTGGCCGAGCCGAAGGAGCGGGTCTCGACGCCGAACGAGGACGCCGAGATGGAGGCGATCCCGCTGGTCGGCCGCTCGCCGGCGATGCAGGAAATCTATCGCGTGCTGGCGCGGTTGATGCAGACCGACCTCACCGTGATGATCACGGGCGAGTCCGGTACAGGCAAGGAGCTGGTGGCGCGCGCGTTGCACGACTACGGCAAGCGCCGCAACGGCCCGTTCGTCGCGGTCAACATGGCGGCGATCCCGCGCGACCTGATCGAGTCGGAACTGTTCGGCCATGAGCGCGGCGCCTTTACCGGCGCCAACACCCGCGCCTCCGGCCGGTTCGAGCAGGCCGAGGGCGGCACGCTGTTCCTGGACGAGATCGGCGACATGCCGATGGAGGCCCAGACCCGCCTGCTGCGCGTGCTTCAGCAGGGCGAATACACCACGGTCGGCGGCCGCACCCCGATCAAGACCGACGTGCGCATCGTCGCGGCCTCCAACAAGGATCTGCGCGTCCTGATCCAGCAGGGCCTGTTCCGCGAAGATCTGTTCTTCCGCCTCAACGTGGTGCCGCTGCGGCTGCCGCCCTTGCGCGAGCGCATCGAGGATCTGCCCGATCTGATCCGTCATTTCTTCGCGCTCGCCGAGAAGGACGGACTGCCGCCGAAAAAGCTCGACACGCTGGCGCTGGAGCGGATGAAGCAGCACCGCTGGCCGGGCAACGTGCGCGAGCTCGAGAACCTCGCCCGCCGCCTCGCGGCGCTCTATCCGCAGGACGTGATCACCGGCTCCGTCATCGACGGCGAGCTGGCGCCACCCACGGTCAGCCCGGGTGCCGCAGTCCAGCATGGCGTCGACAATCTCGGCGGCGCCGTGGAAGCGTATCTCTCCTCGCACTTCCAGGGCTTCCCGAACGGCGTGCCGCCGCCGGGCCTCTATCACCGCATCCTGAAGGAGATCGAGGTGCCGCTGCTCACGGCCGCGCTTGCCGCCACCCGCGGCAACCAGATCCGCGCGGCCGATCTGCTCGGCCTCAACCGCAACACGCTGCGGAAGAAGATCCGGGATCTCGATATCCAGGTGTATCGGAGCGGGGGCTAGCCTTCGCCGCAACGGACGGTGGCTCAGCTCCCCCTACCAAGCGGAGCTGAGCCTGTCCGGATCGCGCTGGCCGTTGTGGCTGACGCGGTGAGCAGAAGTCCCGATCGGACCGAAATGTTCCGCCGGAACATTCAAATGGTGATTTCAGCCGCGGGACGCGGCCTCACACCTATCTGACAAATCGGCCTGCTACCTGTATCGCGCTGGCGACGTTCGCATTGGGCTCGTGCACCCCGAGACCATTGACCAGCAGATCCGCCGCCACGATCAGCAGCAGCACGGCCGACACCATCATTGCGAGAAAGAATTTGTGCATGGTGGTCAAGCCGCCGGGGCCGAAATCCGTTCCCGTCCTCCGGCATATCGCTGTGGATGCGCGGGTCGGTCGCGGCGGAGGCGCCGCGGAATTGTCGCAATTCGGCAACAATGTGGTACGAATACATCAGTATCCGCCCGCCGCGGACCCCGTTTTCAGCACCCATTGCCGGAATGACCAGCGCAGACACCTCGGCCGCATCCTTTGACACGGCCCCAGCAGAAGAGCCCCGGCGTTGGTCGGCGCGACGCTGGCTGGCGCCGTTCGCCGTGGCCCTGGCCCTGCTGTCGGCCTTGCTCACCTTCCTGGTCCTGACCGGCCTCACCAGCATCGAACTGACGCCGCAAGTTGTCCGTTCGTTCTATCTGAGCAACGCAGCCACCATCCTGCTGCTGGTCGGCATCATCATCCGCGAGCTCTGGCAGTTGATCCTGGCGCGCCGGCGGGGCAGGGCGGCGGCGCGCCTCCATGTCCAGATCGTCAGCCTGTTCTCGATCGTGGCGGTGCTGCCGGCGGTGCTGGTCGCCGTCGTCGCCAACGTCACCATCGAGCGCGGCCTCGACCGCCTGTTCTCCGGCCCGACCAAGGAGGTGATCCAGAATTCGCTGACGATTGCGCGGGCCTACATGCAGGACCACGCGCAGCTGATCCGGGGCGACATTCTCGGCATGGCCAACGACATCGCCCACGCGCGGCCGCTCTACGACCAGGATCGCCGCTCTTTTCGCGAATTGCTGACGTCCAGCGCCGCCTCCCGCAACCTGCCGGGCGCGATGATCATCGACAAGAACACCAACATTCTCGAATCCGCCGACACCGGCATGCGGCTGGCCTATTCGCCGCCGGCGCCGGACTTCCTCAGCAACGTCAACGAAGCCGAGCCCGAGATCGCGGTGCTGCCCGATGCGAGCTTCGTCGCCGCGGTGGTCCGCTTGCGCGCCTTCAGCGACACCTTCCTGTATGTCGCGCGGCCGCTCGATCCCAACGTGGTCCAGCAGCTCAAGCAGACCGAGGTCAGCGTCGCCGAATATGCCCAGATCGAGTCGCGCCGGCTCGGCATCCAGGTCGCGTTCGCGCTAATGTTCGCGGTGATCGCGCTGACCATCCTGATGGCGTCGGTACTGATCGGCCTCAACTTCGCCAACTCGCTGGTCTCGCCGATCCGGCGGCTAATGAATGCGGCCCAGACGGTCTCGACCGGCGATCTCCATGTGAAAGTGCCGGTGCACCAGTCGGAAGGCGACCTCGCCCAGCTGGGTGAAACCTTCAACAAGATGACGGAGGAGTTGCGCAGCCAGCGTGACGAGCTCGTCAACGCCAGCGACCTCATCGACAGCCGCCGCCGCTTCATCGAGGCGGTGCTGTCGTCCGCGAGCGCCGGCATCATCGGCGTGGATAATTCAGGCAGCGTCGGCATTCTCAACCGTTCCGCCGAAAAGCTGATCGGGCACTCCGAAGCCGAGACGCTCGGCCATCCGCTCTCCGATGTGCTGCCCGAGCTCGAAGAGATGATGAAGACAGCGCGGGAAGGGACCCAGCGCCTGGTGCAGGGGCAGATCACGATCACGCGTGATGGGCAGGAACGCAATCTGTCGGTCCGCGTCAGCGCCGAGAAGACCAGCCAGCCGCACGACAGCTACATCATCACGCTCGACGACATCACCGAACTGGTCTCGGCGCAACGCACCTCGGCCTGGGGCGACGTCGCGCGCCGCATCGCGCATGAGATCAAGAACCCGCTGACCCCGATCCAGCTCTCCGCCGAGCGTATTCGCCGCAAATTCGGCAAGGACATTACCGAGGGCAAGGACAAGCAGATCTTCGAACAGTGCACCGACACCATCGTCCGCCAGGTCGACGATATCCGCCGCATGGTCGACGAGTTCTCCCGCTTTGCGCGGATGCCGAAGCCGGTGATGGAAGGTGAGGACGTCGCCGACACAGTGCGGCAGGCGGTGTTCCTGATGAAGGTCGCTCACCCCGAGATCGATATCGAGGCCGAGTTTAGGGAAGACCCGCTGCGCGCCCAGTTCGACCGGCGGCTGATCTCGCAGGCCGTCACCAACATCGTCAAGAACGCCACCGAGGCGATCGAGCAGGTCCCCCTCGAGGAGCTCGGCAAGGGCCGGATCGACGTCGTGGTCTCGCGCGAGGGCGAGGACGTGCTGATCGACGTCGTCGACAACGGCATCGGCCTGCCCAAGGTGGCGCGCTCGCGCCTTCTCGAGCCCTATGTGACGACACGCGCCAAGGGCACCGGCCTTGGGCTCGCGATCGTCGGTCGCGTGCTGGAAGACCATGGCGGGCGCATCGAACTGAAGGATGCCTCGGACTTCCGCGAGGGCCAGCGTGGCGCCTGGATGCGGATGCGTTTTGCGATCTCCGGGGCTCCCGCGAAAAGCGAGGGGGCCGAACCGTCGGCCGCGGCAACGGCCAGGCCGGAAATCGGCGAAACGGCCACACAATCCGTCAAGGATCCGGAAACAAAGCAGGCGGCCGCCGAAACCAAAGAGCCGGCTGAAAAGACCAATGATTCAACGAAGATCGAAGCCTCAACAGGCAGCTGAGAAAACAGGCGCGACCCATGGCAAGTGAAATTCTGATTGTCGATGATGAGGCCGATATTCGGGATCTCGTTGCGGGCATCCTCGAAGACGAGGGCTTCGTGACCCGGACCGCGCGCGACAGCGATACGGCGCTCGCTGAGATCGCCAACCGCAGGCCGCATCTGGTGTTCCTGGACATCTGGCTGCAGGGCTCCAAGCTCGACGGCTTGCAGCTCTTGGAGCAGGTCAAGAAGGACAACCCAGATCTGCCGGTCGTGATGATCTCCGGCCACGGCAACATCGAGACCGCGGTCGCCGCGATCAAGCGTGGCGCCTACGACTTCATTGAGAAGCCGTTCAAGACCGACCGGCTGATCCTGGTCGCGAACCGTGCATTGGAGAACTCGCGGCTCAAGCGCGAGGTCAAGGAGCTGAAGCAGCTCGCGCCGAGCGCAAGCTCGCTGGTCGGCCGCTCGCCCAGCATGAACCAGCTGCGCCAGACCATCGAGCGTGCGGCCAAGGCCAACAGCCGCATCCTGATCGTCGGCCCCGCAGGCGCCGGCAAGGAACTGACCGCCCGCACGTTGCACACAGCCTCGGGCCGCGCCGACGGCCCCTTCGTCGTCATCAACGCCGCTGCGATCACGCCCGAGCGGATGGAGCACGAGCTGTTCGGCATCGAGCAATCCAACGGCGAGCACGCGCGCAAGCCCGGCGCGCTCGAAGAGGCCCATGGCGGCACGTTGTTCATCGACGAGATCGCGGACATGCCGCGCGAGACCCAGAACAAGATCTTGCGCGTGCTGGTCGAGCAGTCGTTCCAGCGCGTCGGCGGCAACGGCAAGGTGCAGGTCGACGTGCGCATCATCTCCTCCACCGCGCGCAACCTGGAAGAGGAGATCGCGGCCGGCCATTTCCGCGAGGACCTCTATCACCGGCTCTCGGTGGTGCCGATCCGTGTACCCGCGCTGTCGGAGCGGCGTGAGGACATTCCGGAATTGATCGACTACTTCATGGAGCAGATCTCGGCGGGCAGCGGCCTGCCCAAGCGGCAGATCGGGCAGGACGCGATGGCGGTGCTGCAGTCGCATGTCTGGCCGGGCAATGTGCGCCAGCTCCGTAACAACGTTGAGAGAGTCATGATTCTGGCCGCGGGCGGGCCGGAGGTCATCATCACTGCCGACATGTTGCCGCAGGACGTTGGCTCCATGGTGCCGGCGATGCCGACCAGCAACAATGGCGAGCACATCATGGGCCTGCCGCTGCGCGAAGCGCGCGAAGTGTTCGAGCGCGACTATTTGATTGCACAGATCAGCCGCTTTTCAGGAAATATTTCTCGCACGGCCGAGTTTGTTGGCATGGAACGGTCGGCGTTGCATCGGAAATTGAAGGCGCTGGGCGTCGGCTAAGGCCGCGACGTCGCGGGGATAGGTGAGGAAAATCATCGATTTCCGTAGTTTTTCGGGGCAATACGGCATGGCCTGCCGCGTGAAGCGGCTTGCCTAATAAGCCCACCTGTCCTCTAATTGAACCGCTGTCCCTCCGAGGGGGATCTCATGAGGGACGGCAACCGGACGAGGACCCCGAATTTTCAAAAGAGGGCCGCAACCGGCGCAATAAAAAGAAACTCAAAGCGAGAAAAAAACAATGGCGGCAGACCGCGCACAAAACCTGCAGGACACCTTCCTAAATCACGTTCGCAAAACCAAAACGCCACTGACGATCTTTCTGGTCAACGGAGTGAAGCTCCAGGGCATCGTGACCTGGTTCGACAATTTCTGTTTGCTGCTTCGGCGCGACGGTCACTCGCAGCTCGTCTACAAGCATGCGATCTCGACCATCATGCCGGGCGCTCCGATCCAGCTGTTCGAAGGCGGCGAGGATCAGCCGGCTTGAGAGTGATCTGATTGGAACCCCGGAATTTCGACGGGGATGCCGACCGTCCGCGGTCGGCAAGGGATAAGCAGACGGGGCGGGTGCTTGTCATCGGTCCCTATTTGCGGGTGCGCGCAGGCGGTGCCGACGCGCAATCGGAAACTCATGTCCTGCGTGACGCGGAGGCCCGGCTCGACGAAGCCGCCGGCCTCGCGCGCGCGATCGATCTCGTCGTTGCCGACGCCATCATCACGCCGATCAGCCAGATCCGTCCCGCGACCTATATCGGCAAGGGTAAGGTCGAAGAGATCGCCGCGCTCGCCAAGAGCCTCGACGTCGAGCTCGTGGTGATGGATTGCGCGCTTGCGCCGATCCAGCAGCGCAATCTCGAGAAGGAGTTGCAGGCCAAGGTGCTCGACCGCACCGGGCTCATCCTGGAAATCTTCGGACGTCGCGCCAAGACCAAGGAAGGCTCGCTCCAGGTCGAGCTCGCGCATCTCAATTATCAACGTTCGCGCCTGGTGCGCTCATGGACCCATCTCGAACGCCAGCGCGGCGGCTTTGGATTCATGGGCGGCCCCGGCGAGACGCAGATCGAAGCCGACCGCCGCCTGATCCAGGAGCGCATCTCCAAGCTCGAGGGCGAACTGAAGAAAGTGCAGGCCACACGCCGCCTGCATCGCGCAGGCCGCCAGCGCGTGCCGTATCGCGTCGTAGCGCTGGTCGGCTACACCAATGCCGGCAAGTCGACGCTGTTCAACCGCCTGACCCGCGCCGACGTGCAGGCCGCCGACATGCTGTTCGCCACGCTGGATCCGACCCTGCGCGCGCTCACTCTGCCGCATGGCGGCAAGGCGATGCTGTCGGACACCGTCGGCTTCATCTCCAACCTGCCGACACAGCTCGTCGCCGCCTTCCGCGCCACGCTGGAGGAGGTGCTGGAAGCCGACGTCATTCTCCATGTGCGCGACATCTCGCACGACGACGCCGAAGCGCAGCAGAGCGACGTCGACGCCGTGCTGCGCCAGCTCGGCATCAATCCCGATGACTCAGGCCGCATCATCGAAGTCTGGAACAAGATCGACCGTTATGGTCCCGAACAGCGCGAAGAACTTTTGAACATCGCCGCGCGCCGCCCCGAAGATCATCCCGCGATGCTTGTCTCGGCCGTGTCGGGCGAGGGGGTCGACGCACTGCTCGCCGCGATCGAGGAGCGCTTGGCCGCCAAGCGCATCACGCTCGACCTCTCCATCGATGCCTCCGACGGCGCCGGCATCAGCTGGCTGCACCGGAATGCCGAAGTGCTGGCGAAAGAGCTGCACGACGGCCGCTTCGCCATGACAGTACGGGTGGATGAGACCAAGCGGGATATCGTGGTGTCCAGGTTCGATGCCGTGCCGCGACTGTCCGCGTAGACGCCGTCGCCCAGCCAGTGAGTTGAGCCAATTGCTGCCTCAAGCAACGCTGTCGTCCCGGACAAGCGTAAGCGCAGATCCGGGACCCATAACCACAAGCGGTTGGAATTGGCACGCTGGTAGCTCCAGCCGGCTCCTGCAATGTCCATTCGGGGTAATGGGTCCTGGCTTTCGCCAGGACGACGCTTGAGCTAGGAGCGGGCTTGGTTGCTTCTCTCCGCCGCTGGAGCCTTTTGCTCCTCACCCTTCGCCTCGTTCCACAACGCGTCCATCTCCGCGAGCGACGCCTGCTCCAGCGTGCGGCCCTGTGCTTCCAGCGCCCGCTCGATGAACCCAAACCGCCGCTCGAACTTTGCGTTGGTCGCACGCAGCGCGGCTTCCGGATCGGCATCGACATGACGGGCGAGGTTGACCAGCGCGAACATCAGGTCGCCGGTCTCTTCCGCCAGGCCCTCGCCGTCGTTGCGATCAAGTGCGGCCTCGATCTCGTCGGCTTCCTCGCGGATTTTTGCCAGCACCGCGCGCGGATCGTTCCAGTCGAAGCCGACGGTGGAGGCCTTGCGCTGCAGCTCCATGGCGCGCGTCAGGGCGGGCTGGCCAGCCTTCACCTCTGACAGCAGCGATTTGTGGGACGGCGCTTCCTGGGGCGGCCGGCGCGCGGCGCGCTCGGCTTTCTCCTCGGCCTTGATGCGATCCCAGACGTCCTTGACGTGGGAGGAGGCGAGCTTGCCGTCCTTGTCGGCGAAAACGTGAGGATGGCGCCGGATCATCTTGCGGGTGATGGCCTCGACGACATCTCCAAACGCGAACGCGTTCTGCTCCGAGGCCATCTGGGCGTGGAAGACGACCTGGAGCAGCAGGTCGCCGAGCTCCTCGCAGAGGTCGTCGAGATCGCCGCGGCTGATGGCCTCGACCACCTCATAGGCTTCCTCGATCGTATAGGGCGCGATGGTCGCAAAATTCTGCTCGAGGTCCCAGGGGCAGCCGGTCACCGGCGTGCGCAGCGCCGCCATGATCTCGATCAGGCGGGAAATGTCGCGGGAAGGGGTCATTGCGGGGCAGTCTCCTGGCTCCCAAGCCTTATGCCAAAAGCGGGCCCCCGTTCCCAGCGCAGCGCGGCGGAACAAGGTGATTTCCACCGGTTGGCGGGCCAGATTGGCGAGCCGTGTGCGCAGTGCTAAAGCGCAAGCCATGAATGACGCATCTTCATCCGAAACCGCGCTGGTGCTGTTTTCCGGCGGCCAGGATTCCACCACCTGCCTCGCCTGGGCGCTGAACCGCTTTGCACGCGTGGAGACGCTGGGATTCGATTACGGCCAGCGCCACGCCATCGAGCTGGCCTGCCGCGACCGGCTGTTCGACGGCATCAAGGGCCTGCGCGTGGATTGGGCTTCCAGGCTTGGCGAGAGCCACACGCTGTCAATCCCGACGCTGGCGGCGGTGTCCGAGACGGCGCTGACGCGCGACGTTGCGATTGCGATGGGCGCTGACGGCCTGCCGAACACGTTCGTGCCCGGCCGCAACCTGGTGTTCTTGACATTCGCCGCGGCGCTGGCCTACCGGCGCGGCATCAGTCACATCGTCGGCGGCATGTGCGAAACCGACTATTCCGGCTACCCCGATTGCCGCGACGAGACCGTCCGCGCCATGCAGGCCGCGTTGTCGCTCGGCATGGCCCGCAAATTCGAGCTGCATACGCCGCTGATGTGGATCGACAAGGCGGCGACGTGGAAGCTCGCCCATGACCTCGGCGGCGACGGGCTGGTCGATCTCATTCGCGAGCAGTCCCACACCTGCTATCTCGGCGAACGCGGCGCGCAGCATGATTGGGGATATGGCTGCGGCGAGTGCCCGGCGTGCAGCCTGCGGGCGAGAGGGTGGCGGGAGTACGTGGCGGGACGGTGACACGCCTCACTCCGCCGTCATTGCGAGGAGCTCTTGCGACGAAGCAATCCAGACTGTCTCTGCGGAGGGATTCTGGATTGCTTCGCTACGCTCGCAATGACGGAATATGTCGAGGCAGCTTAGCGAAAATCCTCCGCCTTCAGCTCGATCGGCTTGCCGTGCGGGGTGCGATCCGCCGCGTGGTCCCAGGCGTCGCGGTAGCGGTGCAACGTCTCCGCAGACGCAACGCCCTTGCCTGCGACGAGGCCCTCCAGCGTGGCGAGCCAATGGAGATAGTAGGTCTCGCCCGTGTCAGGATCGCCGGCCGCCTGCGCGCGCTTGATCTCGGAGGCCAGGGCTGCCGCCCATTCGGGCCAGGTGAACACGCCGCGTTCGTGCAGGGTCAGCGCCATCGCGAAGGCGTGCGCCTCCCAGGGTGCGCGAAACACCGGACCGTCATCGTCGCGCGGAATGCTCGGGATCGCCGCCGTCGCGGCAGCAGCCGTGCTGCTCATCAGGCCGCGTCCAGATAGGGCTCGAACGCATCGATCGAGACTTTCGAGGTCGGATCGCCGTCCGCGCCCCAGAGATCGCGGCCCTCGAACACGACAGTGTAGAGCCATTGCGGATTCTCGCCGAGCTCCATCGCCGCCGAATCCGGAAACACGTGGCAGCCATGGTTCAGTTCGACCACGCCGACATGACCGCGCACGTAGCGCGGCAGGCGGGTGTGGGTCGCGGGATGAATGTTCTTCGCACGCACGCGGTCGCCGATCTTGAATTTGGCCGGCGCCGGGGCAGGACGGGCGAACTTGCCGCGCACCATGATGCGTTCGACCTGGCCGAGATCGAACTTGCCGTGCTTGAGCGCCTTGGCCGGCTGCATCGCGTGGCCGGCGGCGACTTCCTCCCGGGTGAGATACCCTTTCTCGATCAGCATCTCCTCGAGCCCAAGAAACCATTTCTTGTAGTAGGAGCTTGAGAGATAGACGTGCGGCGGGATCGTCTCGCGATAGAAGCGCGAGGTGTCGATGTTGAAAGCGCCGGCCGCGCCCATCGCGCGCACCATGGCGAGAACACGCGACTCCCATTCCTCGTGGAACACCGGCTCGTTCGGTTCGGGCTCGACCTTGCCGAACCCGTCCATGCCGCCCATGTCGTGCACGCCGTTCATGATGGCGCTCCGGGCGTCTTGGGGAAACCGGTGCCAATCATGGAATCGCGCGTGACGAGTTCTGCGAGCTGCTCCTCGCTCCAGCCTTTAGTCCCCGCGGGGCGCATCGGCAGCACCAAAAAGCGTGTCTCGGCGGTCGAATCCCACACCCGGATTTCAACGTCCTTGGGCACCTGCACGTCGAAATCGGCGAGCACGCCGCGCGGGTCCTTCACCGCGCGGGAGCGATAGGGCGCGGCCTTGTACCAGACCGGTGGCAGCCCCAGCATTTCCCAGGGATAGCAGGAGCACAGCGTGCACACGACCATGTTGTGACGCTGCGGCGTGTTCTCGACCACGACGAGGTGGTCGCCGACGCGGCTGACATGGCCGAGCGTGCCGATCGCCTTGGAGCCGTCCTCCAGCAGTGCCTGCTTGAACGCCGGATCGGTCCAGGCCTTGGCGACCACGCGGGCGCCGTTATGTGGGCCGATCTTGGTCTCGTAGGCCTGAATGATGGCGTCGAGCGCGGCGGGCTCGACATAACCTTTTTCCGTCAGAATCGTCTCGAGCGCACGCACGCGCAGCTCGGTCTCCGACAGCTCGGAATGGTCGTGATCGTGGTGATGATGATGGTCGCTCATGGGGCGAAGATAGTCCCAGAATCCGGGCGTTGTCGAGGCGAAGACTCTGCTAACATCCCACCATGGGCTGGGCTGCAAGAACCGGAATAACCGCCGCAATCGCGGCCCTTGGCGCATTCGCGGGGCAGGATGCGCGCGCCGCGAATGGCGCCTATGCGGTCGATGCCGCCGACATTTCCGACGTCGGCTCCTGCAAGGTGGAAAGCTGGCTGTCGACGGCTTCCAACACGGATTTTTCGGCGGTCGCCAATCCCTCCTGTGTCGTCGATCCCTTCAGGCCGATCGAGCTGAGCCTGCAGACCATCCGGGCCCGGAGCGATGGCGACTGGAGCACGACGCTCGCTCCAAAAGCCAAGACGAATTTCGTCCCGACCGGAATAGGCCGATGGGGATTGTCGGCCTATGGCGGCGGATCATTCGACGCGTCGACCGGCGATGCCCTGTCCGCCTTTGTCGTCATCCCCGCGACCTTCCGCCTGTCGGAGACCACACGCATCAACGTCAACGGCGGCTGGCTCTGGGATCGCACGGTGGATCGCCATTACCTGACCTACGGCGTCGGCTTCGATTGGAAATTCACCGACACCCTGCAATGGACGATCGAGGCGTACGGCCAGGCCGGCGCCTCCGCGGTCACAAGCGTCGTGCAGCCGCGTTTCCAGACCGGTGTCCGCTACCGTCCGAACGAGATATTCTCCCTCGATGTGATCTACGGCCGCAACATCACCGGCGAAAATGCCAACTGGATCACCATCGGGACCACGGTCGGGTTTCCGGTCCATGGAAGCGAACCCGAACATCGACGTACCGGGCATCTGTGAGCACCAAGAAGACCAAGACCAGGGAGATTGCGTTGCCTGACTATGTGAAGATCGAGAAGGGCCTCGGGCCGGAGGGGCGGATTGCGGTGGTGCGGTTCGACCGCGGCGACGGCATCAACGCGCTGTCGCCGGAGGCGCTGCGCCAGCTCACCGCGGCCGCGCGCAGTTTCGAGGATGACGCCGCAACCTCTGTCGTGGTGCTGACAGGCAGCGCGGAGGCGTTCAGTGCCGGCTTCGACCTCAAGGATGCCGAAGGCCGCTCGCGCAAGGACATGGACCTCGGCACGCTGCGGCGGCATCTCAAGCTCGGGCCGCGCCTGACCCACGCCTGGCAGGAGATGGAGCAGATCACGATCGCCGCCATCGAGGGCTTTTGCGTCGGCGGCGGCGTGGCGCTGGCTGTCGCCCTCGACTTCCGTGTCATGGGACGCGATGGCCATCTACGCGTGCCCGAGATCGGGCTCGGCATGAACATGAGCTGGCAGAGCATTCCCCGCATGCTGCACCTGATCGGCCCGGCTCGCACCAAGCAGGCGGTGATCCTGGCCGATCAGCGCATCAGCGCGGATGAGGCCTTCGAGTGGGGCCTGGTCGAGCAGGTGGTCGATCCCGGCCATGCGTTCGATGCCGCGATGGACCTCGCGCGCAAGGTGGCAGCGCAGCCGCCGCTCTCCGTCGCCATGACGAAACTCACGGTCAATCGGCTGGCGCATGCGCTGGATAATCTCGCCAGCCATATGGACGTCGACCAGTTCGCCCTGGCAAGCCTTAGCGACGACCACAAGGAGGGCGTCGAGGCGTTCCTGACGCGACGCAAACCGAAGTTCAGAGGGCGGTAGAAGCCGGCGCAGTCCATTGATTGCGCCGCAGACAAAACGTATACGCCGCGCTGGGACAAAAGCGGTTCGGTCACGGGCCGGTAGAACATGACGGCAATCGAGGGGGAGGGCCCATGACCACTAGCTCGCAGGCGCCTGAGGCGAAAGGGTTTCGCTGGAAGCTGATCGCGCCGCTCGCGGTATGGCTGGTGATCTATCTGTGGCCGGTGCCGGCAGGGCTCAACGCCAATCAGTGGCACTATTTTGCCGTCTTCGCGGCCGTCATCACCGGGCTCATCCTGGAATCCATGCCGGTCGGCGCGGTCGGCCTGATCGGGCTGACGGTTGCCGGTGTCGGCGGTTATATCGATCCCGACCCGACCAAGTCGCTGCGCTGGATGCTGGCGGGCTTTGCCGAGAGCACGGTGTGGCTGATCGTCGGCGCCTTCGTGTTCTCGATCGGCTATCGCAAGAGCCAGCTGGGCCGCCGCATCGCGCTCGTGCTGGTGCAAAAGCTCGGCCGCAACACGCTCGGCCTCGGCTATGCGGTGGCGATGTCGGACTTCTTGCTGGCGCCGGCGACACCGTCCAACACCGCGCGCAGCGGCGGCATCGTCTATCCCATCATCAGCAACATCCCGCGCATCTACGGCTCCGAGCCTGGACCGACCGCCGGCAGGATCGGCACCTACGTGATGTGGACCGCATTCGCCTCGACCGCCGTCACCAGCTCATTGTTTTTCACCGCGCTCGCGCCCAATGCGGCGGCGCTGGCCATCGCCAAGAAGAC
The DNA here is from genome assembly GCF_055807435.1 of Bradyrhizobium sp. Ken51. Classification (NCBI taxonomy): domain Bacteria; kingdom Pseudomonadati; phylum Pseudomonadota; class Alphaproteobacteria; order Hyphomicrobiales; family Nitrobacteraceae; genus Bradyrhizobium; species Bradyrhizobium sp. Ken51. The sequence continues at coordinate 18,769 of NZ_JBVVPB010000013.1, forward strand.
TGCCGGAATCGACGTCAGCTGGGCACAGTGGTTCTTGGGCTTTGCGCCGCTCGGCCTCCTCCTGATGGTGCTGGTCCCACTGCTCAGCTACGCAGTCTGCCGCCCCGAGGTGAAGAGCAGCCCGGAAATTTCCGAATGGGCATCGAAGGAGCTCGCGGAGATGGGCTCGATGTCGCGCAACGAGTGGATCATGCTGGCGCTGATCCTGCTCGCGATGTTCCTGTGGATCGCAGGCTCGAGCCCGGACATCCGCGTGCCGCTTCTGGGCTCGAATTTCGTCAACGCCACCACCGTCGTGTTCATCGTGATCTCGCTGATGCTGGTGACGGGCGTGATCGAGTTTGCCGACATCGTAGCCGAGAAGGGCGCCTGGGAGGTGTTCTTCTATTTCACCTCGCTGCTGACGCTGGCCTCGGGCCTCAACGAGATCGGCTTCATCAAATGGTTCGCCACCGAATATGCAAAGCCGCTCGCCGGGCTGTCGCCGTCGACCGCGATGCTTCTGCTGGTCGCGCTGTTCTTCTGGATCCATTATTTCTTCTCGAGCATCACCTCGCATGCGGCCGCCGTGCTGCCCGTGGTGCTCGCGGTCGGATCCGGTATCCCCGACCTGCCGGTCACGACGCTGGCCATGCTCTGCATGTATTCGCTCGGCCTGATGGGGGTGATCTCGCCTTACGCGACGGGGCCCGCGCCGATGTATTTCGGAAGCGGCTATATCGGCAAGGGTCAGTTCTGGGGTTTTGGGCTGATGTTCGGGGTGCTCTATTTCGCGGGGCTCCTGCTGATCGTATGGCCCTGGTTGCGGGTCACCTGAGCCGGGCGCGAGGCCCATACGGCGGCAGATGAATTTTCTTCAGCGGGGAGAAATTTGGAAAACTTCGTCCAACTCCCCGCAGATATCTGACATTGCCAGAGAGAGCTGAAAGGGCGATGGTGCCTGCTGCGGTGCAGCGCGCTCCAGCCGAGTCCTCATCGCGGTTTCACTCTCCGTCGCTTGATGCGACCGGTTCCCGGATGCCCCAAGGGGGCAAGCGGAACTATTGTGCATGAAGGCCGCCTCCATGAACGTCCACCCGTCGCTTGCGATCGGACCGCCGATCGGAAAGCTTGACGCGATCTCACCCGCGACTGCGCCCGACGCGATGGTCCGCTTCGAAGGCATCGCGAAAACCTATCCGGCCTATCGCGGCAAGCCCGGCGTCAATGCCCTGCAAAACATCGACTTCGCGATCCCGCGGGGTTCGATCACCGGCGTCATCGGCCGTTCCGGCGCCGGCAAATCGAGCCTGGTCCGGCTCATCAACGGGCTGGAGAGGCCGACCACGGGCCGCGTCGTCGTCGATGGCCGTGACATCTCAGCGCTCTCAGGTCGCGAACTGCGGCTCGCGCAGCGCTCGATCGGCATGATCTTCCAGCACTTCAACCTGCTGTCCTCGCGTACCGCAGCCGCCAACATCGCGCTGCCGTTGGAGATCGCCGGCTGGGCCAAGGCCGATATCCGCGCGCGCGTTGCGGAGCTGCTTACGCTTGTCGGGATCGCCGACAAGCACGACCGCTACCCGTCCGAACTCTCCGGCGGCCAGAAGCAGCGCGTCGGCATTGCCCGCGCGCTCGCGACGCGGCCGAGCGTGCTGCTGTCGGACGAGGCGACCTCGGCACTCGATCCGCAGACCACGCGGGCGATCCTCGATCTGCTCGCGAATATCAACCGCGAGCTGGGCGTGACCATCGTGCTGATCACCCACGAAATGTCCGTGGTGCGGCAGCTCGCGGGGGATGTCGTGGTACTCGATGCCGGCCACGTCGTCGAGAGCGGCCATGTCGCCGACATCTTCACCCACCCGAAGCATCCGATCACGCAATCCTTCCTGGCCGAGGCGATCGGAGACAGCCTGCCCGTGTCGCTGGCGAGCCGGATCGTTTCGGAGCCGCCTGCGGGCGGACAGGCCGTGATCCGCGTCCAGGTGCGCGGGGCAGGGGCCGGCGACACGATGGTGGCGCGGCTCGCGCGCGAGCTCGGCCTCGACGTGTCGCTGCTGTCGGCCCGCATCGACGAGATCGGCGGCCAGCATGTGGGGTCGCTGACGCTTGGTATCCCTCTCGGCGTGGCTGGCGGCGAGGACGCGACGACGCGCACGCTGGCCTGGCTTTCACAATATCAATTCCCCGCGGAGCGCCTCGGCTATGTCGCCTGAACTCATCAACCTGATCGTCCAGGCGACCGGCGAGAGCCTGTACATGGTCGGGCTCGCAGCGCTGATCGGCACCGCGTTTGGCCTGCCGCTCGGCGTCTTTCTCGCGACCAGCCGGAAAGGCGAGCTGTTCGCGGCGCCTCTCGTCAATCGCGTGCTCGGCATCGTCGTCAACGCGACGCGGTCTACGCCCTTCATCATCCTGGTCGTCGCCATCATCCCGTTCACGCGGCTGGTGGCCGGCACCTCGATTGGATCGACGGCCGCGATCGTGCCGTTGACGATCGCATCGGCGCCGTTCATCGCGCGCCTGGTTGAGGCCGCGATCCGCGAGGTCGACGGCGGCCTGATCGAGACCGCATCCTCGTTCGGGGCCTCGCCGATGCAGATCGTGCTCAAGGTGCTGATCCCCGAAGCGCTGCCGGGTCTTCTGCTGGCGCTGACGCTCGCGGTGGTCAGCCTGCTCGGCTATTCCGCCATGGTCGGCGCCGTCGGAGGCGGGGGCCTGGGCGATCTCGGCATCCGCTACGGTTATCAGCGCTTCATGCCGGAGATGATGCTCGCCGTCGTCGTCGTGTTGATCGCGCTGGTGCAGCTGGTCCAGAGCGCCGGCGATTACCTCGCGCGCCGGGTCAATCGCCGGCTGCGACATCGCTGACGCCGTTTCAGACATTTCGAACAAGCAGGTTCTTGTCGGTCTGGAAACATTCCAAACTTCCAGACGCGACTGAGCGCATTCGTCGCACGCGTTGCGCACGCGTCTGGAGAAATTCTAACGCAGTTCCTATCGCACTCCGAAATCGCCTGCGTTAGGGCGAGGCATCAAAAACGATACCGGCGAAGCCGGCAGTGCGTGGGGCCTCGACAGACGTGACCGACTTCCAACTTGCTTCGCGTTTTGACACGCGGCGTCGACAGATGCAGGTGCTTTTCCTCGGAGCGGCCAGCACATTTGCTCTCGTCGTTCCCATCGGTGCCGTGGAGGCGCAGACGCAGATTCCCGCCGTCACCGTCGAAGCCCCGGCTCAGCGCGCCCGGCCTGCGGCGGTCGCATCAACGCGACGCTCAGGGGCGACACGCACCGCACGCGCCAATCGTCGCTCTCCGGCGCAGCAAGCCGCGCCAACCCAATCGGCATCCTCGAACGGTGCCACCGGTGAACGCGCCAATGGTCCGGTGCGCGGTTTCGTTGCGACGCGCAGCGGCACCGCGACCAAGACGGATACGCCGCTGATCGAAACCCCGCAGTCCGTCTCCGTCGTCACCACCGACCAGGTCAGGAATCAGGGCGCGGTCTCGATTGGCGAGGCGCTGCGCTACACCGCCGGCGTCAGCGGCGACGTCAATGGTGGTTCGGACACCCGCTTCGGCGCCCTCCAGATCCGCGGCTTCGACACCACCATGTCGGGCCTCTACGTCGACGGCTTGCGGATTCCCTCAAGCAATTACGTGCACTTCAACGGCCTCGATCCCTACGGCGCCGAGCGTATCGAGGTCCTCAAGGGTCCGTCCTCGGCGATGTATGGCGGCAGCGGCACCGGCGGCATCCTCAACTACGTCACCAAGCTGCCGACGGCCCAGCAATTCGGCGAGGTCTCGATCTCCGGCGGCAGCTTCAACCGCTATCAAGGCCAGTTCGACATGGGCGGTCCCGCCAACAAGGACGGCACTGTGCTGTGGCGCCTGACCGGCGTCGTCCGTGACGGCGAGACCCAGGTCGACTTCACCAAGGACAACCGCGTCTTCATCGCGCCGGCCGTCACGTTCAAGCCGAACGAGGACACCACCATCACGATCCTCGCCAACTACCAGCGCGACCGGGCAGGGTGGGGCCTCCAGTTCCTGCCGGCCTCGGGCACCGTGTGGCCGAACAACGGCCGCGCCATCCCCGTCTCGTTCTTCGCGGGCGTGCCGAGCTTCAACGCGTTCAACACCGAAATCGCGACCGCCGGCTACCAGCTCTCGCACAATTTCACCGACAACATCACGTTCCGGCAGAATTTGCGCTACGCCTATCAGCACAACGAGGAGAAGGTGTTTTTCGGCGGAGGCTATAGCGACGAGGCCGCGGGACAGCTCGCGCGTTTCGGCAGCTACAGCAACTCCTACATCAACTCTTTCGCGGTGGACAATCAGCTCCAGGGCAAGTTCACCACCGGCTTCCTCAGCCACACCACGCTGGTGGGGATAGACTATCGCAACACCAGATTCCGCGACACCGCCTTTGGCGTCACGACGTCCGCGCCCGAGATCAACGTCTTCAACCCGGTCTACAGCTACGACTGGACCATGGGCGCCATGAGCGACGACACCGGCGTCAAGCAGTCGCAGGTCGGCCTCTACGCGCAGGACCAGATCAAGCTCGGCCGGCTCTCGTTCCAGCTCAGTGGGCGTCAGGATTTCGTGACGACGCAGGTGGACAGCGGCATCTTCAATACGTCCGTCTCGAAGGATGCGTCGGCCTTCACCGGCCGCGCCGCATTGATGTACAATTTCGACAACGGCATCGCGCCCTATTTCAGCTATTCGGAATCCTTCCTGCCGGTGCTCGCCACCGGCCCGAGCGGACAGCTGCTCAATCCCGAGACCGGCGTGCAGTACGAGGTGGGCGTCAAGTACCAGCCGCTCGGCTGGAACGCGCTGTTCACCTTCGCCGCCTTCGACCTGACGCGCGACAACGTCGTTACCTTTGCGCCTCCGCTCAACATCGCCGAACAGACCGGTCAGGTAAAATCGCGCGGCCTCGAGCTCGAAGGCACGATGTCGCTCGCCGACGGCTGGAACCTGCGCGCGGCCTATGCCTATGTCGATGCAACGGTCTCCCAGGATCCGGTCAATGTCGGCAAGGCGCCGGTCACGGTGCCGCTCAACCGCGCCTCGCTGTGGAACGATTACACGCTTCAGACCGGGCCGCTCGCGGGCCTGCAGTTCGGCGGCGGCGTCCGCTATGTCGGCGCGACCTGGGGCGATGACGCCAACACGTTCAAGGTCGGATCCTCGACCGTGCTGGACGCGCTGCTCGCCTACAGCAGGGACAATTGGCGCCTGTCGCTGAACGTCACCAACCTCGCCGACACCCGCTATGTCGCCGCCTGCTACAGCCTGTCGGGCTGCTTCTATGCAGAAGGACGCAAGGCCATCGGCAAGCTGACTTATCGGTGGTGAGTTGAAATGAGGACGATGAGGCTCCACGAGAGGTCGTCATGGCCGGGCATGACGTTGCGGAAGCTTCGGCACTCACACACTTTGCTTGTGTACTTGGCGAGATCTGAACGATGAGAGCGATATTCGGCAAGTTGCATCGCTGGGCGGGCCTGCTCACGGCCGGATTCCTGTTCTTCTCCGGCATCACCGGGGCGATCATCTCCTGGGATCATGAGATCGACGAGGTCCTGAACAGCCATCTGTTCGACGTCGGCAGCAAGGGCCCGGCCATTCCCTCGATCGATCTCGCGAAGATGATCGAGCAGCGCGATCCCCGTGCGCGCGTCGTCTACCTGTTCATGACGCCGGAGGAGGGCCACTCGCTGTGGTTCTTCGTCATGCCCCGGATTGATCCCGCGACCGGCAAGCGCTACGCGCTAGACTACAATCAGATCTTCCTCGACCCCAACACCGGCGCGGAGCTCGGCCGGCGCTATTGGGGCGCGGTATGGCCGGTGACGCGCGAAAACTTCGTCTCGTTTCTCTACAAGCTGCACTACACCATGCACATCCCGGAATTCTGGGGCAGCGACCGCTGGGGCATGCGCCTGCTCGGAATTATCGCCATCATCTGGACCATCGACTGCTTCGTCGGCCTCTACCTGACGCTGCCCTCGCGGCGGCGTGCCAGCGCGGCCCGGGCGCCCCAGGTCACGCGCCAGCTCGAACGCGGCTTCTGGGCGCGTTGGGCGCCGGCGTGGACCATCAAGACGTCAGGCAGTGCCTACCGGATCAATTTCGACATCCATCGCGCTTTCAGCCTGTGGACCTGGGGCGTGCTGTTCATCATCGCCTTCACGGCATTCTCGCTGAACCTCTATTTCGAGGTGTTCTCGCCGCTGATGAAGATGATGTCGAACTACACGCCGACGCCCTATGAGCAGCGGCCGTATCGCGATCTCGACGATCCCATCGAGCCCAAGGTCAGCTTCGCCGACATCGCCGCGCGCGCGGCGGCCGACGGCAAGGGGCGAGGGTGGACCGTCCCGGTCGGCTCGGTCAATTACGGCCCGGCCCATGGTGTCTATGCCGCGGCCTTCTTCCATCCAGGCGACGATCACGGCGCCGGCGGCGTCGGCCCGGCGCAGCTCTATTACGACAGCGAGGACGGCCGTCCGATCGGCGAACGGCTGCCCTGGGTCGGCACCGCCGCCGACATCTTCGTGCAGGCGCAATTTCCGTTGCATTCGGGCCGCATCGTGGGGCTGTTCGGCCGCATCCTGATCTCGATCATGGGGCTGGTCGTGGCGGCGCTCTCAGTCACCGGAATCGTGATCTGGTGGCGCAAGCGCCGCGCGCGTGTCCGCGTACGGGACATGGCAGCGATGCGCCTGAGCCGGCAGCAACTGACGCCGGCGGAGTAGAGCGGTTGTCCGGCGCGGGTGAACCTCCCCGCCTGGCACCGGCACAAAGACTGGAGATCACACCCCGTTTTGCCGGAAATCGCATGAGATCGCTCGCCTTGCTCTGCCTGCTCGTTCTGGCCGCGCCTGCCCATGCGGCTGGCCCCGAGCAGCGCTATTTCGACCTGCGCGATCGCTACATCGCAAAGTTCTCGAAAGCCAACGAGAACGACGAGACCTATAAGCAGCACGATGCGGCGCTCCAGGAGTTGACGGGCGTCCTGCGCGGCCTGGTGGGCCCCGTCGCGATCAACGGATTGCCGGCCGATGGCAAGACGAACGCGGACACGCTCTTCAAGGGCGACTCCGGCTTCGGCCATCTCGACGGGCTCGGCTTCGCCTCCGAAGGCGACAAGATGCAGGCCGTCGTGACCACTACCGCCCTGCTCAAGCACTGGCTGCGCGAGCACCGCGAGGACGGCATGCCGCAGGAGATCGGCGCGGCATTCAAGTCGGACCGCTTTTACTATCAAGCCATCCAGGACTCCGCCTTCGCCAAATATGCCGAGTTGCCGATCACGAAGCCCGCGGGGACGAGCGCCGCGGTCGCCGTGCTAGGCGTGCGCGGCAATGGCGACCTGAAGGGACCTCCGCAAGAAATCGACGTCGTCGCGATTCAAGGCGACAAGGTCTACTTCCTCGCTGCAAGCGATGCGGTGAAGACAGCCGAGATCCCGACCTGCGAGAAAGTCTGGAAGCAGATGATGGCCAAACCCATCGACAAGAAGGACCCGCGCGGCGACATCACACGCGAAGACAATGCGATGACCGCGTACACGGCGTGCTTCGCCAAGGAAGCGCCAAGCCAGGGCTGGTTCGCCGCAGCCGTCAAGAAGGCGCAGAGCCAGTTGGAGCTGCTGCCGCTGCGCTAGAGCGATCATCCAATTACCTTCGAGCGCTACAGCGTTGCGCGCGGCGCCATCGCTCGAGAATGCGCAATCGGAAATTGCAGCTCGTCCCGCAGATGCAACCGAGGCCCAGCAGCGCGAAACCACCCCGAGCCGCATCGACGAGGTCGTCGGCAACACCGTGGTCGGATTCGACGACGACCCTGGAACTCGTTCGCGACGAGGGGGTTGCACTGCGGTTGGAACCGAACGGGTAGCACACTTGAATCGTCGACAATTCCTGGAAGCCTCGGCATTGCCATTGGCAACGCTGCTACCTGGCGCAGTCTCTGCGGCATCGGCGGCGGAGTTGCCGTTTGGCCCCTCTTATGTCCGCGAGCTTGCCCGCAATTTGGCGAGTAAGCCCTTTGCGCCACCAGAGGAAAAGGTCCCGGACGCGCTTAGGGATCTCACCTACGATCAGTACCGATCAATTCGCTTTCTGCCAGAGCGCGCGGCTTGGCGCAGCGAGAAGCTGCCCTTCGAGGTCCAGTTTTTCCACCGCGGCTTTTTCTATAAGAACAAGGTCGACATTTACGAGGTCTCCGGCGGACGAGCGGTACCGATCAGGTACCGACGCGACGATTTCGCATTCGGTGACAATATCGGTCAGGTACCGGACGCCGATCTCGGATTTGCCGGCTTTCGCATTCACGCCCCGATCAATCGGCCCGACTACTACGACGAGGTTTGCGCGTTTCTCGGCGCCAGCTACTTCCGTGCCGTTGCCAAAGGCGAGACCTATGGCCTGTCCGCGCGCGGTCTGTCGATCGATACCGGCGAGAGCAAGGGAGAGGAATTTCCTCTCTTCAAGGCCTTCTGGCTGGAGAAGCCCGCGCCGGGTGCCACATCCGTCGTGGTACATGCGCTGCTCGACAGCAAGAGCGCTACGGCAAGCTATCGCTTCACGATCAGGCCAGGCGCTCCGACGGTCTTCGACGTAGAGATGTCGCTCTATCCGCGGATCGAGCTGCAACATGCCGGCCTGGCGCCCATGACGAGCATGTTCTTTTTCGGCCCGAACGACCGACACGATGTCGACGATTTCCGTCCTGCCGTACATGACTCCGATGGGCTCGCCGTGTTCAACGGAAAGGGCGAGCAACTCTGGCGTCCGCTCAACAATCCACGCGATCTGCAGGCCAGCACATTCAATGACCTCAATCCGCGCGGCTTCGGTCTGATGCAGCGGGAGAGAAATTTCTTTGCCTACGAGGACATCGAATCGCGCTTTGAGCGTCGCCCGAGCCTCTGGGTCGAACCGATTGGAGATTGGGGAGAGGGCAGTGTGGTCCTCTTTGAGATCCCGACCAAGGAGGAAGTTCACGACAACATCGCCGCCTTCTGGCGCCCGAAGACTGCCCTCCCGGCCAAGAGCGAAAACAACTACACCTACCGCCTGCACTGGGGTCCGGACGCGCCGAAGCCCAATTCGCTGGCCCGGTTCACCCGCACAGGCGTTGGCGCGCGGGGCGACGACAGCAAATTGTTCGTGCTCGAACTCGTTGGTGACGGACTGAAGGCGGTCGATCCCAACAAGGTAAGGGGTGCAGTCAGCGCCGACAAATCCGAGATCAAGAACGTCGTCACACAACCAAACCCGGAAACGGGTGGGTGGCGCCTTAGTTTTCAGTGCGCCGTGAAGGACGCGCCGATCGAGTTGAGGGCGATCTTGATGCAGGGCGACCAACCGATCTCTGAAGTCTGGGTTTACCGATGGGCGCCCTGACGACGTCGCCTGCGCTTTGCCCTGACCTTGGCGTTCGCTATCTTCCCGATGAAACGCCGCTCCCGATGCAGCCTTGCCGATTGGACGCGACCAATCGTGCCGATCCGGGGCGACTGCGGACCGCCCCTGCCGTTACAGCGCGGCGCCTGTTCATTCTTGGCGGAACGGTCGCGATCACCGCTGCGGGCGCTGTTGAGATGTACGATGTTCTCAAGGTTGGTGGCGTCACGGTCCTCGAAGGCATGGTGTTCGGGCTGTTCCTCGTGCTGCTCGCCTGGATCGCGTTTTCGTTCGTGTCTTCAGTAGCCGGCTTTTTTGTGCTCCTGCGGGGCCGGCCAGATGTGCTGCCAATTAACAGCCACGGTCCGCTGCCCGCGATCACCGGCCGAACGGCTATGCTGTTGCCGACCTATAACGAGGATCAGCACCATCTCATGGCGCGCCTCCGCGCTATGTACGAGTCGGTCGGCGAAACCGGACAGGCCCCGTTGTTCGATTGGTTTCTGCTCAGCGACACGACAGATCCGGACATCTGGATTGCCGAGGAGCTTGCGTTTCTGGAGCTGCAGCGAAACTGCGGTTCGGGCCATCTCTACTATCGTCACCGATCCGACAACACCGCTCGAAAGTCCGGCAACATTGCCGAATGGGTGAGGCGGTTCGGTGGCGCCTACGACTACATGATCATTCTGGACGCGGACAGTCTGATGAGCGGAGAGACCATCGTTCGGCTGGCCGGCGCGATGGAAGCGAACCCGCAAGCTGCGCTGATTCAGACGCTTCCGATCGTCGTCAATGCGCGAACCCTGATTAGCCGGCTTCAGCAGTTTTCGGGCCGTTTGTACGGTCCGCTGATCGCCGCCGGAAACGCCTGGTGGCACGCCTCAGAGGGCAACTACTGGGGACACAATGCCATCATCCGGGTGCAGGCTTTTGCGCAAGAGGCGGGCTTGCCCGAATTGCGCGGGAGGAAACCTTTCGGCGGGCACATCCTCAGCCACGATTTTGTCGAAGCCGCACTGATGCGGCGGGCGGGGTGGGGGATTTTCATGGCTCCAGGTCTCGGTGGGAGTTTCGAGGAGGTGCCACCGTCGCTACTGGATTTCGCGGCGCGGGACCGTCGCTGGTGTCAGGGCAATCTCCAGCATCTTGCCGTTTTGCCGGCTAGAGGCCTGCACTGGGTCTCCAGGCTTCACCTGTTGACCGGGATCGGCTCCTATCTCACCGCGCCCCTGTGGCTGCTGTTTCTATTGCTCGGAATCCTGATCTCCTTGCAGGCCTATTTCGTCAAGCCGGAGTATTTTCCCAAGGGCTTCTCGTTGTTTCCAACGTGGCCCGCACAGGACCCCGTGCTCGCCGCCTGGGTCTTTGCCGCGACGATGGGGCTGCTTATCGTGCCCAAATTGCTGGCCTACCTCGTTTTGCTCACCAGGCGTGCGGAACGGCAGGCATTCGGCGGCGGATTTCGCGTGCTGCTGGCGGTGGTCGCCGAGAGCCTGCTTGCCGCCTTGATCGCCCCATCCATGATGATCTTTCAATCCACCGCCGTGGCGGAGATCCTGCTGGGCCGTGATGCGGGCTGGCAAGTGCAACGGCGAAGCGATGGCAGGATCACGCGCGACGAAGTCTATCGCAAATTCACGGTGCCGACCCTATGCGGTCTGGCCATGGCGGCAAGCGCCTACGCTGTGTCGCTTCCGCTGCTGCTCTGGATGTCACCGGTGATCATCGGCCTCGTTTGCGCCATTCCGATCGGTCTCGTCACGTCGACGGCGCCGCCAATCGCGCATCTGTTTGCGACCCCGGAGGACAATCGCGTGCCGGCACTGCTGCAGAGGGCGAGAGAGCTTGCCGGCCTGGATCGGATCCGGGCACGCGCGGCTCTGATCGAACTTAGACAGAACCCCGCGTTGCTGGGACCGCACATGCAGTCACTCCAAACGCCGCCTCGCAAATCGGGCCAGATCGACATAGATCTCGCGATCGGCCGGGCCAAGATCGAGCAGAGCGACAATTTCGAGGAAGTCGTCAGCAGCCTCAGCGCACGCGAGACCCTTGCCGTGCTGAAGCACCGACACCCCCTCGAGCAAGTCATGCGAATGCCGCGAGCTACCGCTTCCGCGGATGTCTAGGTCATCGCGTTGTAGGTGAGGGCGTTGACGACCCGGTGGTGCTCGGGCAGAGGGCGAGATGTCTGCTGTGAGCGCGGTGGGTGGTGCCAGCCTACAGCGCGCTGCCGCCGAGATTCCACCCACGACCACCTTCGCCAAAGATCTCATACCCCGTCGCCGTCACCGCGACCGTGTCCTCGAGCTTGATGAACCCGCGCTTCGGATGCTTCATCGTGGTCTCGATCGACACCACCATGCCCGTTTCGAGCGGCAGCCGGGCGTCGGTGTCGTCGTAGGGGATCGGGCCCTTGGCGGTCAGGCGAGGGGCCTCGTGGCTGACGAGGCCCATGCCGTGGGCCAAAAACTCCGTGCAGTCGCGCTGGCTGATCTTCGCGAGCTGCCGCTCGGCCGCGACGTAGATGTCACCGCCCATGGCGCCGGGCCGGACCGCCGCGAAGGCGGCGCGCTGGACGGCTTCGATCTCGGCCAGACAGTCCTTCAACTCAGCATCCGGGTTGCCGAGCACGGCCATGCGCGCGAGATCGCCGATATAGCCGTGATAATTGCCGCCGGAATCCAGCGACAGCACGTCACCTTGCTCCCAACGCTGCGCCGACGGCGCCCGGTTGTGGCTGCTGCCGCAGGCGAGCAGACAGTATTCGAAGGTCAGCCCGCGATTGGCTTCGGCGATCTGCAAAGCGTCCGACAATTGCTGCTTGGTCGTGCCCGGCCCGTGCCCGGCGATCACCGCCAGCATCGAGGCGATCACCAGTTCGGACGCCGTCTTGAGTTTGGCGAGCTCGTCCGCCGACTTCACCGCGCGCAGCCGCTCCAGCACCAGCAGTGCGTCCTTGAGCTCGGCGCCGGGCAGGGCGTCACTGAGCGCCCGGCCCGCATCCATCGGCAGGAACGCCATCTCGACCCCGACCCGTTTCAGGGCCACGCCGGCGTCGCGGATCAGGCTGACGGCCCGCGTGATGGCATCGACCGAGCCGTTGGACTCGGTCCGAACCTGCGGAACCCAAGGCGGCGCCACGGCACGCTGGTGGGTCTCCAGCCGGTGCCCGACATACACCGCGTGCTCCGGTGCGCCCTTGGGATAGACCAGAACCGGCAGATAGCGGCTGACGCCAAGCGCATCCATGTAGTCGAAGAAGATCGCGCGCTCGGCACCCAGCAGGTACTGCACATTGTGCTTGGAGGTCGCGACCAGGACGTCGAGGCCGGCGGCCTCCATCAGACGGTCGAGTTTGGCGGCATCGAATGGAATGGCCCGCGAGCGGTCTGCGCGGGCGACGTTCTCCTGCATGACGAACCTCCAAATGCTGCCGTGGCCTCAACCGCTGCGTCGGTTTGCCCGGGGATTGTTGATGGCAAGTGTGAGCCGAGAGAGGGGTTCTGGGTAGGTGTGGATTTATCTGGCCTGATCTGCACAGCCATATCCATGATTCGCATAAGGTATATTATGGAATATCTTTATATACAATCAGATCAGTTGTTTAGCTTGAATTCCTCTCGCTGCACCTTCGTTCCACGTCCTCTTCCGGCCCAGCCGTCGCACGTCGTCGCGGCTTTCGACGGCTACTGTGCATGGGGTTGTTTTCGCGTTTTTGAATCGGGTCCATGCCTCCGAAAGCCGATATTGCCGTGACGATGTCCGGCTGCAATAAGCGAGGCTTCGCGAGATCGCAGATGACCTTCTGACCTTCCGTCCGTATAGGTTTGCATCTCAGAACAACAACAAACTTTCCGAGGAAGCAGACCCATGAGCTTTTCCCGCCGCACGCTTCTCAAGGCCTCCGCCGCGACCGCGGTCCTGGGCGGCCTCAGTGCGCCCCATGTGGCCCGCGCCCAGAGCGCCGAGTTTACCTATAAATACGCCAACAACCTGCCAGACACCCATCCGCTGAACGTGCGCGCCAAGGAGATGGCTGCGGCGATCAAGGCCGAGACCAACGGCAAGTTCGACCTCCAGATCTTCCCGAACAACCAGCTCGGGTCCGACACCGACATGCTGAGCCAGATCCGGTCCGGCGGCGTCGAGTTCTTCACGCTGTCGGGACTGATCCTGTCGACCCTGGTGCCGGCGGCCTCAATCAACGGCATCGGCTTCGCGTTCCCGGACTACGGCACGGTCTGGAAGGCCATGGACGGCGATCTCGGCGCCTTCGTCCGCGGCGAGATCAAGAAGGCCGGGCTCGAGGTTATGGACAAGATCTGGGACAACGGCTTCCGCCAGACCACGTCGTCGAGCAAGCCGATCACCGGTCCGGACGATCTCAAGGGCTTCAAGATCCGCGTGCCAGTGTCGCCGCTGTGGACCTCGATGTTCAAGGCGTTCGATGCCGCGCCCGCCTCGATCAATTTCGCCGAGGTCTATTCCGCGCTGCAGACCAGGATCGTGGAGGGCCAGGAGAACCCGCTGGCGATCATCTCGACCGCCAAGCTCTACGAAGTGCAGAAATACTGCTCGCTGACCAACCACATGTGGGACGGCTTCTGGTTCCTGGCCAACCGCAAGGCGTGGAGCAGCCTGCCCGAGGATGTGCGCACCATCGTCGCCAAGAACATCAATGCCGCAGCGCTCAGGGAGCGTGAGGACACCGCCAAGCTCAATGCCAATCTCCAGCAGGAGCTCGCGACCAAGGGCCTGACCTTCAACCAACCCGCGGTGGCGCCATTCCGCGACAAGCTGCGGTCCGCCGGCTTCTATGCCGAGTGGAAGGGCAAATATGGCGACCAGGCCTGGGATCTGCTCGAAAAGGCCGTCGGCAAGCTGTCTTAACGCGTTGGAGCCGTCATGGCTCATATCGAGGTCCAGGTGAGCGGAGTGGCGGGCGAGGCGACTGTTCAGTCCCCTCGCCGACCTTCCTTGCTGGCCTCGACGGAGCGCGCACTCGGCCTCCTCGTCGAAATCCCGGCGGCCATTTTGGTGGTCGCCGAGATCGCGATCCTGTTTGCCGGCGTGGTCGCGCGCTACGGCCTGCACCGGCCGCTGATCTGGTCGGACGAGCTCGCCTCGATCCTGTTCCTGTGGCTTGCCATGCTCGGCGCGGCGGTCGCGTTCCGCCGTTCCGAGCACATGCGCATGACCGCGGTCGTCGCCAGCACCAAGCCGGCCACGCGGGCCTGGCTCGATCTCGTGGCGACCTGCGCGGCGCTGGCCTTCCTCGCGCTGATCGTCTGGCCGTCCTGGGACTACGCCTACGAGGAAAGCTTCATCACCACGCCGGCGCTGCAGATCTCCAATATGTGGCGCGCCGCGGCGCTTCCGGCCGGCATCTGCCTGATGGCGGTGTTCGCGCTGTTGCGGCTGCTTCGCGCAGCCGATTACCGCATGGTGCTGACGGCCGCGGTGTCCGTGGCTGTCGTCGTCGGCTTGTTCTGGCTGGCGCAGCCTTATCTCCGACCGCTCGGCAACCTCAACCTCGTCATCTTCTTCGTCGGCGTCGCCGGCTTCTGCGTTTTTGCCGGCGTTCCCATCGCGTTTGGCTTCGGGCTCGCCATCTTCGGCTATCTGGCACTGACCACGCGCACGCCCGTCATGGTGCTGGTCGGGCGGATGGACGAGGGCATGAGCCACCTCATTTTGCTCTCGGTGCCGCTCTTCGTATTTTTAGGGCTCCTGATTGAAATGACCGGCATGGCACGGGCCATGGTCGCGTTCCTGGCGAGCCTGCTCGGCCATGTCCGCGGCGGGCTGCATTACGTCCTCGTCGGCGCGATGTACCTGGTCTCCGGTATCTCCGGCGCCAAGGCGGCCGACATGGCGGCGGTCGCGCCCGTGCTGTTCCCGGAGATGAAGCAGCGCGGCGCCAAGCCCGGCGATCTTGTCGCGCTTCTTGCGGCCACCGGCGCACAGACCGAAACCATTCCGCCGAGCCTCGTGCTGATCACGATCGGATCGGTCACCGGCGTCTCGATCGCCGCGCTGTTCACCGGCGGCCTCCTGCCCGGCGTCGTGCTCGCCATCACGCTGTGCATGCTGGTGTGGTGGCGCTACCGCCACGAGGACATGAGCCATGTCCGCCGCGCCACGGGCGGCGAGATCGGCAAGACCTTCGTCATCGCCCTGCCCGCGCTCGCGCTGCCCTTCGTGATCCGCTACGCCGTGGTCGAAGGCATCGCGACCGCCACCGAAGTCTCCACCATCGGCATCGTCTATGGCGCCCTGGTCGGCCTCCTCGTCTACCGCCGGTTCGAGTGGCGGCGGCTGTTCCCGATGCTGGTCGAGACCGCCGCGTTGTCGGGCGCGATCCTGCTGATCATCGGCACGGCGACCGGCATGGCCTGGGGCCTGACCCAGTCAGGCTTCTCGCGCTCGCTGGCGTCCGCCATGACCGGATTACCGGGCGGCGCAGCGACCTTCATCGCCGTCTCGATCCTGGCCTTCACCATCCTCGGCAGCGTGCTGGAGGGCATCCCGGCGATCGTGCTGTTCGGGCCGCTGTTGTTTCCGATTGCGCGTGCGGTCGGCGTGCACGAGGTGCACTATGCCATGGTGATCATTCTCGCCATGGGTATCGGGCTATTCGCCCCGCCCTTCGGCGTCGGCTATTATGCCGCCTGCGCCATCGGCCGCGTCGATCCGGCCGAAGGCATCAGGCCGATCTGGGGCTATCTGCTGGCGCTGCTGGTAGGATTGATCGTCGTCGCCGTCTTTCCGTGGATCTCGATCGGATTCCTGTAAGCCGGCGCGTGAGGGAGGTGTCGATGAGCGAGCGGCAGAACCAGTACAATATCGGCCTCGACAAGACGCCCGCCAACTACGTGCCGCTGAGCCCGTTGAGCTTCCTCGCACGCAGCGCCGCGGTCTATCCCGATCATTTCAGCACGGTCTACGAGGGCCGCAGCTTCACCTGGCGCGAGACGCATGAGCGCTGCAAGCGCTTTGCTTCCTATCTTGCCGGCAAGGGCATCGGCGTCGGCGACACCGTCGCGGCGATGCTGCCGAACATTCCGGCGATGAACGAGGTACATTTCGCCGTCCCCATGACGGGTGCCGTGCTCAACGCGCTGAACATCCGGCTCGATGCCCCTTCGATCGCATTTCAGCTCGACCATGGTGGCGCAAAGATCATTCTGGTCGATCCGGAATTCTCGGGCGTGATCACCGATGCGCTCGCGCAGATGAGTGGCCCAAAACCGTTCGTGATCGACGTCGACGACGCCGCGTTCAAGGGCGGCAGGCGCGTCGGCGAGATCGAGTACGAGACCGCCGTCGCGCAAGGCGATCCCGATTTCACCGCCATCCCGCCGAAGGACGAATGGGACGCGATCGCGCTGAGCTACACGTCGGGCACCACGGGCAATCCCAAGGGCGTCGTGACCCATCATCGCGGCGCCTATCTGAATGCCGTCAGCAACATCCTCGCGGGCCAACTTGGCCAGCATCCGGTCTATCTCTGGACGCTACCGATGTTCCACTGCAACGGCTGGTGCTTCCCCTGGACCATTGCGGCGGCCGCCGGCATCAATGTCTGCCTGCGCAAGGTCGAGCCGACGAAGATCTTCGAGCTGATCAAGCAGCACGGCGTCACCCACATGTGCGGTGCACCGATCGTCTATAACACGCTGATCAACGCGCCTGATGCACCGAAGGGCGGCGCCGCCCGCCGCGTCGTCGGCCTGATCGCCGGTGCCGCGCCGCCTGTCGCGGTGCTCGAAGGCGCCGAAAGCATCGGCATCAAGCTGACGCACGTCTACGGACTGACCGAGGTCTACGGCCCCGCCTCGGTCTGCGCCGAGCAGCCCGGCTGGGATGATCTGCCCGCAGCCGAGCGCGCCAGCCTGAAGCGGCGGCAGGGCGTGCCCTACCCGCTCGAGGAAGCCGTCACCGTCATCGATCCCCAGACCATGAGGCAGGTGCCGCGCGACGGCGAGACCATCGGCGAGGTCATGTTCCGCGGCAACATCGTGATGAAGGGCTACCTCAAGAACGACAAGGCGACGAAGGAAGCCTTCGAGGGCGGCTGGTTTCACACCGGCGACCTCGGCGTGCTCGACGCGCACGGTTATGTCATCATCAAGGATCGCTCGAAGGACATCATCATCTCCGGCGGCGAGAACATTTCCTCCGTCGAGGTCGAGGACATCCTCTACAAGCACCCGGCCGTGCTGTTCGCCGCCGTGGTCGCAAAGCCCGATCCGAAATGGGGCGAAGTGCCCTGCGCCTTCGTCGAGCTGAAGGACGGCGCAAGCGCGAGCGAAGCCGACATCATCGCCTTCTGCCGCTCGCATATGAGCGGCTTCAAGACGCCGAAGGCCGTGGTGTTCGGGCCGATCCCGAAAACGTCGACGGGAAAGATCCAGAAATTCCTGCTGCGCAACGCAGCAGGATCGGCGAAGGCGATCTCGGCCTGAGCTTGTCTCGACCTCCGCGGCGTTTGCATGTCGCCGCGAAGTCGTTGCGCAATTTCAACCACGTCGGGTTTGTCAAGCCCCCCGTCCTCACATCTTCTTGTAGGCTTCAACCAGCGCCTGGCCGTCGGCTCCCGCCTTCTTGAGCCAGTCGGCGGTAAGCTGTTCGCCGATCTTCTGGAAGCCGGCCTTCAGGGCCGGGCTCGGCGGCTCGACCGTCATGCCCTTGGTCTTGAGCTGGTCGATGTACCAGGTGCTCTTGTCCTGCCAGGCCTTCCAGCCGCGGGTTTCCGCGGTCGCGGCGGCCTTGAGGATGGCCTCCTGGGTCGGCTTGTCGAGTGCCTCGAACGCAGCCTTGTTGACGAAGGTGTAGTCCTTCGGGATCCAGGCTTGCACGTCATAGAAGTACTTCAGCGACTCCCATGCCTTCGCATCGTAGCCCGTGCCGCCTGATGACATGAAGGAGTTCACGACGCCGGTCGCAAGCGCCTGCGGCAGCTCGGCGGCCTGGATGGTGACCGACTGCGCGCCCACCAGTTCGCCAATGCGCGCGGTCCCGACATTGTAGGCCCGCCATTTCAGGCCCTTCATGTCCTCAATGGTCGCGAGCGGCTTGTTGACATAGACCCCCTGCGGTGCCCACGGCACGACGAACAGCAGCTTGAGGCCCTGGGCATCGAGCTTCTTGGCAATCAACGGCTTCGACGCCTGATACAGCTTCATGGCGTCCGGGAAGCTGGTCGCCAGAAACGGCACGACGTCGACCCCGAACACCGGATCCTCGTTCTCGTGGATCGACAGCAAGACTTCGCCCATCTGCGCCTGCCCGGTCATCACCGCGCGCTTGATGTCGGGCGCCTTGAACAGCGAGGCGCCGGGATGAACCGTGATCTGGAGCTTGCCGGATGTCGCGGCTTCGACGTCCTTGGCGAACGCGACGAGGTTCTCGGAGTGCGGATTGTCGGCTGGATACGCTGCCGGCAGATTCCATTTGGTTTGAGCCAATGCGGGCGTCGCGGCCAGCACGGCGCCGGCGATCAGGGATGCGCGGAATAAACGAGAGATCATGGGGCTTCTCCTCACAGTCAATTTCAAAACGGTACGCTCAGTCTGGGAAAGCGAGCTTGGGCAAGAACATCACGATCTGCGGATATTCCGTGATGATGAACACGGCCGCGAGCAGCAGGATGAAGAAAGGGAATGCTGCCCGGGCGACGGTCAAGGTATCGCGCCCGCTCATATTCTGGAGCACGAAAAGGTTGAAACCGACCGGTGGCGTGATCTGCGCCATCTCGACGTGAATGATGAGATAGACGCCGAACCAGACCAGGTCGAGGCCGGCCTGCTTGACCATCGGCAGCACGATCACGGCGGTCAGGACGATCATCGAGATGCCGTCGATCAAGCATCCCAGGATGATGTACATGATGCTCAGATACAGCGCGAGCATGCCCGGCGTGAGGTGCTGGCCCTGGACCCAGGTGGCGAGCGCTGCCGGAATTCCCGTATAGGCCATCGCTGCGGTCGTGTAGGCCGCGCCTGCCAGGATCAGCATGATCATGCAGGTCAGGCGCGTCGCGCTCATGATGCTTTCGAGGAAGTTCTTGCGTGTGAGCGTGCGGCTCCACCACGCCAGCAGCAGCGCGCCGGAAACGCCCCAGGCGGCACACTCGGTCGCGGTCGCAAACCCCAACACGAGCGACAGGAAGACGGCCAGGATCAGAAGCAGGCATGGGGCGAGCTTGGCGGATTCTTGCAGCTTCCGGCGAAACGACATCGGCGGGTCGCGCGGCGGGACCTTTTTTGGATTGAGCAGCGACCAGATGATGATGTAGCCGGAATAGAGCACCATCACGAGCACGCCCGGCAGGAAGCCGCCGAGGAAGACCTGAAGCACGGAGACATTCGCCGTGACCGCATAGACCACCATCGGAATCGACGGCGGGATCAGCAGGCCGAGCGTTCCGGAGCCAGCGAGCGACCCGAGACTTAAGCCCTTGTCGTAGCCGCGCTTGTCGAGCTCGGGCAGCGCGATCTTGCCGATGGTCGCGCAGGTCGCGGCCGACGAGCCCGACACCGCCGCGAAGATGCCGCAGCCGATCACGTTCACATGAGTGAGGCGCCCGGGCAGCCACTGAACCCAGGGCGACAGGCCTCGAAACATTTCCTCGGATAATTTGGTGCGGAAGAGGATCTCCCCCATCCAGATGAACAACGGTAGCGCGGCCAGTGTCCATGACGAGCTTGCGCTCCACGTCGTCGTCGCAAGCACCGAGCCGAGCGGCAGGCTCGTGGTCAGCGCCATCGCTACGAAGCCGACGAGCCCGAGCGAAACCGCGATCCAGATGCCGCTTCCCAGCAGCACGATCATGACGCCGAGCAGAATAAACGACAGTTCGATCATGCCGAGATTGGCCATCGTCAACCTCCGCCGCCCTGTGAGATCCGCTCGATGAATTCGTCCGGGGTCTCGTCCGGCGAGCCCTTCTCGTAGCTCGGCCGGTTGCCGCCGATGACACTGATCATTTCATCAATGAGCGCGATCGAGAGGATCACGAGTCCGCCGGAAAACCCGAGCTGTGGAATCCAGAGCGGAAGCGGGACGACGCCCTGCGCCACGTCGTTGAAGCGCCAGGAATCGTAGGTCATCTGCACGGCATGCCGGGTGAAATAGAGGATGAAAGCGGCGGCAATACCGAGGGCCACGACCTCCGCAACCTGTTTGGAGCGCCCATGAAGACGCTCCAGCAGCAGGCCGACGCGGATCATCTCTCCGCGCTTGAAGGTGTGAGCGAGACCAAGGAATGCCATCGCGGCCATGCACCAGGAGGCGAAATCATCGCCGGCGGGAATGTTGACCGCAAACTGGCGCCCGATCGACATGATCATCATGATTGCAAAGATCGCAACCATGAAGGCCCCGGCGGCGTAGCCCGCACCGAGATAAAGGAGATCCAGCGCGCGTCGCACTGGTCCCCGGCTCGTGACATCGTCCCCTGCCAACGCGATCCCCATCCTCACACGAGGCGATTCAGACGGTCCCGGCGATCGCACGTCGCGCGCCGGTTCTGCATGAATATCGCCCCTGCCCAGCGCCTGTCTTTCAGACGTTAGATCAACATGATGGGGCTAGCGCAAGCAAGGAGTATGCCGGCTCTCGCCGGAATTACCACCGCAGGTTCAGCGCGTCTCCAGCCGCAGCCCGTCATACGCGGGCACCACTCCCGCCGGCAGCGATTGCCGGATCACCTCATAATCGACGTCGGCCGTCATGTTGGTGATGACGGCGCGCTTCGGCTTGAAACGCTCGATCCAGGACAACGCGTCGTTGATGCTGAAATGGCTGACGTGGCTGGTGTAGCGGAGGCCGTCGACGATCCAGAGATCCAGATTTTCCAGGGCGCCCCAGCTCTCGCGCGGGATGTCGTTGAGGTCGGGTGTATAGGCGGCATCGCCGATGCGATAGCCCAGCGCGGGAATGTTGCCGTGCTGCACCAGGAAGGCGGTCATCGTCACCGCGCCCCCCTTCCCCAGGATGGCCTGGCTTTCACCGGCCTCGATCGACTGCGCCGTCAGGATCGGCGGGTAGTCGCTGCCCGCCGGCGAGACGAAGCAATAGGAGAACCGCGACATGATGTCGTTCGCAGTCGTCTGATTGAGATAGGTCGGAATCCGCCGGCGCATATGCATCACGACCGAACGCAGATCGTCCATGCCATGGGTCTGATCGGCATGCTCGTGGGTCAGGAACACTGCATCGATATGGTCGACATTGGTCGAGAGCAATTGTTCGCGCAGGTCCGGCGAGGTGTCGATCACGATACGCGTGGTGCCCTCGCCCGAGGTCTGCTCGACCAGCAGCGAACAGCGGCGACGGCGGTTCTTGGGATTGTTGGGATCGCAGGCACCCCAGCCGAGTGCCGGGCGCGGCACGCCGGCGGAGGAGCCGCAGCCCAGGATCGTCAGCGTCAGCGTCATGCGGCTCCCAGTTCTAAGCTTTCACCCTGGAGAACAGGCGAAAGAAGTTGTCGCTTGTCTGGCGCGAGATCTCGTCAAACGACACGCCACATGTTTCGGCAAGCACTTTTGCGACCTCGACCACATAGGCCGGTTCGTTGCGCTTGCCCCGGAACTTGCCCGGTGCAAGGTAGGGCGAGTCCGTCTCAACCAGAATACGGTCGGACGGCAGTTCGGCCGCAAGCGCGCGCAAGGCCTCGGACTTTTTGAAGGTCAGGATGCCCGTGAAACCGATATAGAGCCCGAGCGACACCGCCTTTAGCGCCAGCTCGCGTCCGCCAGTGTAACAATGCAACACGGCGCGAAACGATCCCTTCGCAGCTTCCTCTTCAAGGATGCGGCCGCAATCCTCGTCCGCCTCGCGGGTGTGGATCACCAGCGGCAGGCCGGTGACGCGGGCGGCGGCGATGTGGGCACGAAAGCCCCTCGCCTGCGCCTCCGGCGAGCCGTTGTCGTAGAAATAGTCGAGCCCGGCTTCGCCGAGCGCGACGACCTTGGGATGCTCCGCCAGCGCGATCAGTTCGTCCGGCGCGATGCCGTCTTCCTCATCGGCGTTATGCGGATGGGTGCCGACCGAGCAATAGACGTCATCGTAGCGCTCGGCGATGGCCAAGAGCTGGTTCAGCTTTTTCACCCGCGTCGAGATCGTGACCATGCGGCCGATGCCGGCCGCTCGTGCCCGCGACACGATCCCGTCGAGATCCTCCGCAAAGTCCGGAAAATCCAAATGGCAGTGGCTGTCGACCAGCATGGTGCGAACGCCCCTAGGCTGCCGGCTCGATGTAGCGCGGGAAGGCCGGCGTCGGCGCGGGCAGCGTCGTACCGGGCGCGATGCGGGTTGCGCCACCAAGCGCGGCGAAGTTGCGCTCCGCTTTGGGGATACCGAGGCTGTCCAGCAGCAATCCCGAGGCCGTCGGCATCGCCGGCTGGGCCAGGATCGCGATCTGGCGCACGACTTCGGCTGTGACATAGAGCACCGTCCTCTGCCTGACAGGATCGGTCTTGGCGAGCGCCCACGGCGCTTCGCCCGCGAAATAGCGGTTGGCTTCCGCCACCACGGCCCACACGGCATTGAGCCAGTGATGGATTTGCTGCGTCGCCATCGCTTCGCGGGACGCCGCGAGCATGCCGTCTGCTTGTGACAGGATCGCCTTGTCGTTGTCGCTGAATTCGCCGGGCTCCGGGAGCACGCCGCCGAGCTGCTTGGCGATCATCGACAGCGAGCGCTGCGCGAGGTTGCCGAGATCGTTGGCGAGATCGGCATTGATGCGCGCGACGATGGCCTCGTGATTGTAGTTGCCGTCCTGGCCGAACGGCACCTCACGCAGAAAGAAATAGCGCATCTGGTCGACGCCGTACTGGTCGGCGAGGTTGAAGGGATCGACCACGTTGCCGACCGACTTCGACATCTTCTCGCCCCTGCTGAACAGGAAGCCATGCGCATAGACCCGCTTCGGTAGCGGGATCCCGGCCGACAGCAGGAAAGCCGGCCAGTACACCGCATGGAAGCGGATGATGTCCTTGCCGATGATGTGCACGTCGGCAGGCCAATAACGCCAGTTCTTGTCGCCCTCGTCGGGGAAGCCGACGCCGGTGATGTAGTTGGTGAGCGCGTCGACCCAGACATACATCACGTGCTCTTCGTCGCCGGGCACCTTGACGCCCCAGTCGAACGTCGTGCGCGAGATCGAGAGATCGCGCAGGCCGCCCTTGACGAAGCTCACCACCTCGTTCTTCCGGGAATCCGGCCCGATGAAATCCGGATGATCCGCGTAGAGCTTGAGCAGCCTGTCCTGATAGGTCGACAGACGGAAGAAGTAGCTCTTCTCCTCGACCCATTCGACCGGCGTGCCCTGCGGCCCGAGCCGCACGCCGTCGTCGTTCAGGCGCGTCTCGTCCTCCGCGTAATAGGCTTCGTCGCGCACGGAATACCAGCCGGCATAGATGTCGGCATAGATGTCCCCGTTCGCTTCCATGCGCCGCCAGATTTCCTGGCTGGAGCGATGATGCTGCTCCTCGGTGGTGCGGATGAAGCGGTCGAACGAGACGTTCAGGCGCTCGTCCATCTGCTTAAAACCGCCGGCATTGCGGGCCGCGAGCTCCGAGACGGACATTTTTTCGCTGGCCGCGGTCTGGACCATCTTCTGGCCGTGCTCGTCGGTGCCGGTCAGGAAGAACACGTCCTTGCCGTCGAGTCGCGCGAACCGCGCCAACGTATCGGTCGCGATTGCCTCATAGGCGTGGCCGATATGCGGGCTGCCATTGGGATAGGCGATCGCTGTCGTGATGTAGAAGACGTTGTCGCGTGCGGGGGCGACCGCGGGCGTGGTGGTCTGCGGCGCTGCGATGGACTTCGGTGCGCGCGGGGCTTTGGGCTTGGCAATTTTCGACGGCGTGGCGACAGGAGCCGGTGCTGCGGTCACGTGCGGTGCAGCCACCCTTGCGTTCTTGACCGCTTTCTTCGCCGGAGCCTTGTTTTTCGCCGAAGTCTTGGCTGGCTTTTTGGTCGCTGTCCTCACCGCCTTCTTTGCAACGACCTGCTTCTTCGCAGCCTTCTTGCCGGCCTTCTTTGCCGTCGTCGCAGCGCTCTTCTTCATGGCTTTCTTCACCGCTTTCTTGGCGGTCGTCTTTTTGGTCTTTGCGGTTTTCTCGACCTTCTTGGCAACCTTGCGCGCCCGCGCTTTCACGGCCTTCGCGGCTTTCTTCGCAGCCTTCTTCTTGCCGCTCTGGCCTTTGTTGATTTTCTTAGCTCGCGTTGCCACGACGAATTCCTTTACCGGCTTCTCGAAATTTGGAAACGAACCTGCGTTAGTTTATTGTCTTGAGCATGATCCCATCGGAAAACCGCTGCACACTTTTCCGGATCATGCTCTAGCGCGTTGCGTCCGCCAGCCAGCCGAACACCGAGAAAACCAAGGGCTTTCGCTCCAGATTGTAGGTTTCGGTGTCGCGCGCGGCGCGGACGATCTTTTCCCATACCTCAGCTAGGCGCGCAAGGCGCGGCAGATTCTGGTTGGCATTGGCCTCGTCGGCATGCAGGCGTTCCGCGATCCAGCGATCGATGCCGTCGATGAAGGCGGCAAGCGCAACGCGGTCGCTGGTGCCGAGCGATTCGCCGAGCGTGTGCAATTCGCGCGGATCGACCTGCGGCAGTCGCGCCAGCAGCGCGGCCGTGCGTTGCTGGAGCTTCAGGGCGTCACCGCCGAGCAGCGTCAGCGCCCGCGCGACGCTGCCTTCGGACGCCTCTGCCGCCTCGCGCAACGCCGGATCATTCGGGTCGAGATCGGCAGCGGTTGCGGCTGCACCAATCACATCGTCGGTTGCGAGTGCACGCAGGCGTAGCTTGCGGCAGCGCGACTGAATCGTGGCGAGGACGCGAGCCGGCGCGTGGCTCACCAGCAGGAACAGCGATTGCTGCGGCGGTTCCTCGAGAACTTTCAATAGCGCGTTGGCGGCATTCGGATTGAGCTCGTCGACGGTGTCGACGATGCAGACGCGCCAACCTTCGGCCGCTGCTGTCGAGCCGAAGAAGCCAATCGTCTCGCGCGTCTCGTCCACTGTGATCACGGTGCGCATCACGCCGCGGTGGTTGGCGGTGCGCTCCAGCGTCAGCAAGCCACCATGCGAACCCGCTGCAACCTGCCGCGCCACGGCGTTATCAGGATCGATGGCGAGGTCTTCGGCGCGCTGCACGGAAGGCGCCAGCGGCTGGCTGTGAGCGAGCACGAAGCGCGCCATCCGATAGGCCAGCGTCGCCTTGCCGATGCCTTGCGGCCCGCCGATCAGCCAGGCATGCGGGATGCGCCCACTGCGATAGGCGGCGAGCAGCGCGGTCTCGGCCTCGCGATGGCCGAACAGAACGCTCGTGTCGCGCGGATGAGACATGGCAGCTTCGCGCTCGGTCTGACGCGGGCTCATATGGACACCACCGATGCAGGCGTCGGAAGCAGGCGATCACGCAGCGCGGTCCAGATGCGTCCGGCAACCGTCTCGGGATCGGAATTGGCGTCGATCAGCACGCAGCGCGCGGGCTCGTCCGCCGCGATCTTGCGATAGGCCTCGCGCAGGCCCTGATGGAAACCGAGCTTCTCGGCCTCGAACCTGTCTGGCGTGCCGCTGCCGCGGCGCGCGGCCGCGCGCTGCAAGCCGATCTCGACCGGCAGGTCCAGAATGATGGTGAGGTCCGGCTTGAGATCGCCGATCGTGACCCGCTGCATCGCGTTGATCAGCGCCGCCGGCACCTGGCCGAGGCTGCCCTGATAGGCCCGCGTCGAGTCGGCGAAGCGGTCGCACAGCACCCAAGTGCCCTGGTTGAGCGCGGGCTGGATCACGGTGCGAACATGGTCGTCGCGGGCGGCCGCGAACAGCAGCGTCTCGGCCTCGGGTCCGAGCAGCTTGCCCATGCCTGACAGCACCAGATGCCGCATGATCTCGGCGCCCGGCGAGCCGCCCGGCTCGCGCGTGACGAGGATGCGCATCCTGGCTGCCTTGAGACGATCGGCAAGCTTCTTGATCTGGGTCGACTTGCCCGTCCCCTCGCCGCCTTCAAAGGTGACGAAACGCCCGCGTCCGGACGGCCACTTTACCGCGCTTTCACTCATGATCAGAGCTTCTCGGCGCCCGCGCGGAACATGCCGATCACGAGCTCGCTGGCGCCGTCGATCGCGCGACGCACGGTCGAGCCGGTGCCGATCGCGTCAGCGGCGTAGACCGGCGTCTCCACCGCGATGTTGCCGCTGCGCCAGACCCTGACCAGCCCGACCTTCTGGCCGGCCTCGATCGGCGCGCGCACCGGACCGCTATAGACGACGCGCGCGATCAGCTTGTCGCTTCCGTTCTTGTGCACCATCACTTTCACGGGCGTCTTCGCCACCAGTTTCACCGAGCGGCTCTCGCCGCCGAACACCTTGGCGTAGCCGACGGGCTGATCGGCCGCAATCAGCGTGCGGGTCTCGAAATTGCGAAAACCCCATTCCAGCATCTTCTTGGCTTCGGTGGCGCGATCGTCGGGGTCATCCAGCCCGTTGATGACGACGATCAGCCGCGTGCCATTCTGCACAGCCGAGCCGACCATGCCGTAGCCGCCTTCCTTGGTGTAGCCAGTCTTCAGACCGTCGGCGCCTTCCATGGAATTGAGCAACGGATTGCGGTTGGGCTGGCGGATCTTGTTCCAGGTGTATTCCTTCTCGCCGAACAGTTTGTAGAATTCGGGGAAGTCGAGAATGATGTGCCGGGCAAGGATGCCGAGCTCGCGCACCGTCATCTTGTTGGCGGGGTCGGGCAAGCCGTTGGAATTGCCGAAGGTCGACTTCGTCAAGCCAAGTTCACGGGCGCGCTTGGTCATGAAGTCGGCGGCGAAAATCCGCTCGTTGCCCGCCATGGCTTCGGCCAGCGCAATGCAGGCATCGTTGCCGCTCTGGATGATCGCCCCGTGCAGGAGATCGTCGACCGTGACCTTGCTGTTGATCGCGGCGAACATGGTCGAGCCGCCGGAGGGCGCGCCGCCCCTGCGCCAGGCATTCTCGCTGATCCGGTATTCGTCGGTCAGCTTGATGTCGCCCTTCTTGATCGCGTTGAAGACGACCTCCGCGGTCATCAGCTTCATCATGCTGGAGGGTGCACGCAGCTCGTCGGCGTTCTTCTCGAACAGCACGCTGCCGCTGGAGGCCTCGATCAGGATCGCAGTCGGGGCGTCACCGTCGAAGCCGGAATCATCCGTTTTCTTGGCGCCCTGGACGCTCTGGTTGGCGGCGTAGAGTGCCCCGCTCCAGCCAATGGCGGCCACCAGGGCCGTCGCGATCAACCCACGCGCCAGCGCTCCGGGGGTGAACCGGCTGCGCCCAAACGAGGAAAGGTGAAATTCCATGGCCAAGCCCTGAGAGCGGCGTTCTAACAGTTGGGACCGGTGCGAACAACACGGGGTGGCCGCTTGTCCCGAGATTGCACGATTCTCGTCCCGCCCCTATCGTGGCACCTCAGATTTTCTGACCAAACCCCTGAAACAAGGCGGAAAAGCGATGTCCTCCACCCGCGTGATCAAGGCCAACGGGATCGACCTGTTCATCCGCGAAGCCGGTCAGGGGCCGCTGGTGATGCTGTGCCACGGCTGGCCGGAACTCTCCTACTCCTGGCGCCACCAGATCCCGGCGCTGGCGCAGGCCGGGTTTCGCGTCGTCGCTCCCGACATGCGCGGCTATGGCCAGAGCTCAGCGCCGCCCGAGGCGACGGCCTATTCGATCTTCGACACCGTCGGCGATATCGTCGGCCTCGTGCAGGCGCTTGGTGAAACCAAGGCCATGGTGGTCGGCCACGACTGGGGTGCGCCAGTGGCCTGGCACGCGGCGCTGTTCCGGCCCGACATCTTCACGGCGGTCGCCGGCCTGAGCGTGCCGCCGCCGTTCCGCGGCCGCGGCAAGCCGCTCGACCTTCTGCGCCAGGGGGGCATCACCAATTTCTATTGGCAGTATTTCCAGGCGCCCGGCGTTGCCGAAGCCGAGTTCGAGCATGACGTCGCGCGCACCATGCGCATCGTGCTCGGCGGGCGCGGCCTTGCCGATCCCTCCGCGGCCATGTTCGTGCTGGAGGGCAAGGGATTCCTCGGCCACGGCAATCCGGAGGAGCCTCTGCCGGCCTGGCTCAGCGAGACTGACCTTGCCTATTTCACCGAAACCTTCCGCAAATCCGGTTTTCGTGGCGGCCTGAACTGGTATCGCAACCTCGACCGCAATTGGGAGCTGACGGCGCCCTGGCAAGATGCGCAAATCCACCAGCCCTCGCTCTTCATTGCCGGTTCAAAAGACGCCGTCATCACCGGCCTGATCGGAGCCAAGCGCGTCAACGAGCTCGAGCGCGTGCTGCCCAATCTGAAGCGAAAGCTGATCATCGAGGGCGCCGGCCATTGGGTCCAGCAGGAGCGGCCCGACGAGGTGAATGCGGCGCTGGTGAGTTTCTTGAAGGAAAGCGCGGCTCAGTAGAGGCCGCGACCGCTCAGGATGCCGCGGGCCTCGGCAGCGCCGTCCGAGGCGTAGGCGCCGGACGGTGCGCTCTCGGTCGCATAGCGGCCGTCCCCGTCATAGGACACGGCGCGCGAGTTCTGGAGCGCCCGGCCCCGGTTGCGGCTCGAGGCCGACATTTCCGAGGTCGCACTGAGCGAAGCCATGTCGGCGGAGGTGTTGCCGAGATTGTAGGGCCGTCCCTCCGGCGTCGGAACTTCGCCGCGCATGGCGCCGCGGCTCGATGATGGCAGCTCCGGCACGAAGGGCCTCGCCGAGGCGACACGGACCATCGAGGGTGACGGCGCCGGGGTCCCGGTGCGCAAGGTGGCCATCAGCTGGCGGTCGTCGGAGCCTTCCAGCGGCGCCCGGCCGACATATTCGACACGGACCTTGGCGATGCCATTGCCTTTGAATTCAAGCAGTTCGGCGGCCTTGTTCGAGACGTCGATGAGCCGGTTGCCGTGATAGGGCCCGCGGTCATTGACGCGGACGATCAGCGATTTGCCGTTCGATACGTTGGTGACCCGCGCATAGGACGGCATCGGCAGGGTCGGATGCGCCGCGGTCAGCGAACCCATGTCGAACACTTCGCCATTGGCGGTCAGACGGCCGTGGAAATCGTCGCCGTACCACGACGCCATGCCCTCGGCACGGTAGTTGACGTCCTCTTCGGGCACATAGGTCCGGCCACCCACCACATAGGGCTTGCCGACGCGGTAGGCGCCGCCGCCCTTCGGGACCGGATCACCCAAAGCCACGACCCGGGGGCTCGAGGACACGCCGTATTTCGGATCGACCCGGCTGGCGAATTTGTTGGAGGACGCACAATTGGCGAGCGCAAGGCAGGTCGCGACCGCCGCAACACCGCGCGCGGCCTGCAAAACCGAATCTGACCGTCGGATCCCCATTCGCCCCAAATACCACTTTGCCGGGAGGCGTACCTAACCCGCTTTGTCTACGGGGCAGCGCTGTCCGGTCCTTTGCTCCGAGGCGGCCCACCACCGCGTCGGAGTGGTAACGATAACGCAACCCGAACACGGCGGAAATGGGGAGCCCACAGCGATCACGCCGGGATGGTAAACGGGGCGTATGCGTTCGCCCCGTTGAAATACGGAGCGCGGGCACCCTGCTCTGTGCCATGGCCGGACATTCTGTTGCGCCAAATCCTCACTCCACCCCCATTGTCGCGCCGCTCACTGGAATTCTTTTGACTGTGCAAGGCCGCCCGCGTTTTCTCGCGTGCAGGGCGGAATGGAATGAGACGATGATCGAGACGGTTTCGGCACTGATGGGTTTGGTAAGCGCGGGGATCTTCCTGGCCCATGCGTTTGAAGGTTACCGCACGAGGGCCTGAGGCACTCGCGCGGACGGCAAGCATCACCCTTTCAAGACGGCGCGTTCGGCCATTTTTAATCGATCCGATCGAGCATCCAAGACGAGAGCGGCAGGTGTCCCATGCGCAACCATGACCTCGTATCCGATGGCTTCCTGGCATTGACCGCCAGTGGTTTGGTCCTGCTGTGCTCCAGCCTCGTGGCATTGGCCTTCGCCTGAGCACCCCAGCACTTCCCGACAAATACCCTTACCGCAGTCCAAGCAGCGAACGTCGATAGAGGCTGTCACGGGCTTCGCTCAGGCAGACGAAGCTGCCGTCGAAACCCTGGGCGTACCGCTTCTGGCCTTTGCCGTAGTAGACGCCTTTGCTGAAATCGAGCCAGACGACCCGGTCGTGGGGGCAATGACGCTGCGCCTGCGCCTCGTAGCGAAATGGCGTCAGCGGCGTGGCCGATACCTCGGCACCGCTGCAGCCGAGCAGGATCGCAGCCGCGAGCGTAATCGCGCCGGGCCATTTGCCGAAGCTGCTCCAAGATACCCCGCAAGACACCACCCGCCTCCCGATCCCGGCCGTCGCACGATAGCCGCTCGGCACGGTAGCACGAAACGGTACGGTCATCGGAGGGCCTCGCGTCTTCCACCCGCCACCTTGTCGGGCTACATGCAAGCGAGATGACCCCGATGCGAGGATGCTGCCTGAATGTCGGTTGAGCCTGGACCCAAATCCGAACTCCGCACCGAACCGCGCCTGCCGTTGCCGCGCCTGGGCTTGATCCCGATGGTCATCTTCGGCTCGCGCTGGCTGCAACTGCCGCTCTATTTCGGTCTGATCGTGTCGCAGTGCGTTTACATCGCGCTGTTCCTCAAGGAGCTCTGGCATCTCTCCTGGCACGCCCTCGACCTCACCGAGCAGCAGATCATGATGAGCGTTCTGGCGCTGATCGACGTGGTGATGATCTCCAACCTGCTCGTGATGGTGATCGTCGGCGGCTACGAGACGTTCGTCTCGCGGCTCGAGCTCCAGGGCCACCCCGACGAGCCGGAATGGCTCGGTCACGTCAACGCCAGCGTCCTAAAGATCAAGCTCGCCATGGCCATCATCGGCATCTCCTCGATCGCGTTGCTGCGCACCTTCATCGAGGCCGGCAATCTCGGCTCGGACCGCGCCGGCTTTACCGAGATCGGTGTGATGTGGCAGGTGCTGATCCACCTCACCTTCGTCGTCTCGGCGATCGGCATTGCCTACGTCGATCGACTGAGTGACTCCGGGGCGCGCAAGCATGCGGAGTGAGGCCCGAGGGCCGGCTTGCTACTTGTCCGCTTCGAGTTGCTGCAACGCCTGGTGCAGGCATTCCTGAAGCTTGGCTGCGACCTGCTCGCGCGCGACGCCCTTGGCGGCAAGATCGCCTGACACCTTGTCGAGGATCTCGTCCATCGTCTGGTTCTCCAGATGGTCCGTCACCAACGCCGTCGCGTAGCCGGCCGCGGCATCGCCACTGAGGCCGAGCTGGCTTGCGGCCCAGAGCCCGAGCAGCTTGTTGGACCGGGCCGTGGCCTTGAACATGAGCTCCTCGTCGTGGACGAATTTGGCCTCAAAGCCCTGCTCGCGTTTATCGAACGTGGTCATGGTCAGCTCCATTGTCGTTTTCGCTGATCGGGATCGGACTGGCTGGGAGCGAACGTCTCCGTGGTTCACGTCAGGATTATGTGAAGCTTCCGGCGGAAGCCAAACGCCGTCAAGCCTGCTGGGCGCGTCCAAGGCACCCCCCAGCTCTACGACAGCCAGCTCGGCTAGGCTGAGATGTTTACTATTCGTTAAGCAGACTCAGTGCCGCATGGCGCGGGGACATCGAGAGCTGACGCATGAACAAAGAGCTGCGGGAGTTTCGACGACTTGAACGGGTCTGCCTGGAGCAGGCAGACCTCTCCACCATGGACCTCGCGCGAAGCGGGTTGCTCAAGGTTGCAGAGGATTGTCGCATCGCAGCCGAAGCGATCGAGGCGCAATCGCCGCGCAGACCGTTCGCAAGTGCCGTTCAGGCGCTGAAGCAGGCGTTGAGTGTGACGCGCGTCCCTCACCGGCACTGAGGCCGGCGCTCGCGGACAAGGCCATCTTTGATTTGACGGGGCGACCGCGTGCGGTCAGCCCTTCGCTTCCATCTGTTCACGTGCCAACCGTTCGGCCCTCAGCCGTTCCTTGTTGGCATAAAACGCCTTCTGCGCCGCTTCATGATCGCGCATGGCTTTTTCGGCTTCGATACGGCGTGTCGCATCACGCGCCTGCCGCTGTTCGGGGGTCAAGGGCTTGCGCCGGTAGGAAATGTCTTCCGTCATGGCCAGATAACGCGGCGGTGAGGAAAGAGTTCCCTTGGTCCCGCTGGGCAGCACTGTGGGCCGACTGCATAAATGGGCGAAAACAACCCCATGCACAGTAGCCAAGTGCTTCTGCAGAAAGCACTTTTTTATCACGCTGACGATGCATTTGGCTCCGCGGAGATCTCGATGTCCGCAATAACGGGCAAATGGTCTGAATAGGCCCTCGCCCCTTCATCGGTCCAGACTTTCCCGATCGGGCTGTCGGATGTTGCGTAGATGCGGTCAAGCCGCAGAAGGGGTAAATGCGACGGGAAAGTTCGCAGCCGCGTACGGTTTGGACAGGCCTGCGCGAGCACGCGCCGCACCGATTTGATCCAGAACCAGTCGTTGAAATCCCCGAGGACGACGGTCCTTCCAGGTCTCACCAGGCTCACCAGTGCCTGAGCCTGCGCATGGCGCTCGTGGATACTCAAGCCGAGATGCGTGGCGACCACGCGGACATCGCCGACCGGCGTCAGTAGTCCCGCGGCGATCGCTCTGCGCGGCTCCCGCTCACGATACGACACGTCGACGATCTCGGGCGGGCCGGAGAATGGAAAGCGGCTCAGGAGCGTCTGGCCGTATTCGCCATCCGCCGTGACGATCGACTTGGCGTGAACACGGTGATCGCCGACGACGCTCGCCAGCTTGGCAAACGGATCGTCTGATCGCGATCGCGAATCCACCTCCTGAAGCGCGACGACATCGGGAGCCCATTTGCGAATGATGGAGCAGATACCCTCCAGATCGAACTTCGGATTGAGATTGAAGGTGCCGTGCACATTCCACGTCATGAAGCGCATCAGCGCCTCCCGGCGAGCCACGTCGCGACGAATTGCGCGCCTGCGCAGATCGCGAGCCAGCCCAGGAACGCCAGTGCGAGCAGCAATATGTTGACCCAGGACGCATTCCTGGCGAGATCTGCGATCTGAGCCCCCAAAACTGCCATGGCGAGAATGCCGGGCGTCATGCCAAGCAGCGTTCCGACCAGGAAGTCACGCAGAGGCAGCGTGCTGGCGCCAGCCACGACATTCACCACCGAGAACGGCGCGATCGGAATCATCCGGATGACGACGACGGCCAGGATGCCCTTGCCGACAACACGTTCCTGGATGCGCGCGGTACGTCGTCCAAGCAATCGCTGCAGGCGTTCGCGGCCGAGTGCCCGTCCGATCGCAAACAGGACAAAGGCGCTGAGCACGACGCCCGTCATGGCGGTGACGAAGCCTAACCACGGTCCTAGCGCGGCAGCAGTTGCCGCAATGAGCACGAGAACCGGAAAAACCACCAGCCCGCCGACGACGAAAGCTGCAATCGCGAATGGCGGCCCCCAGATGGACTGCGCGTAGCCAGACAGCAATTTCGACATCCGGCCTGCGTCGGCGAAATCGCTCAATGACGTGTACGACCAGGCCATCGCCAGGCCAAAAAGCGCCACGGCAATCGATACCACCCCGATGATCGTCTTCGTGTTCCACATGCGAGATGCCGCCCGCTCCAGATGAAGAGGCCGCTCCGGGTCCGCCACCGGCTGAACCATTGTGGCCAGAGTGCTGGTCAGCACTGAGGATTCCACGTCTCGCAGCGCCTTCGTCCCACCGGCTCTCGAGACGTCGTCCAGGAGCGCAAAAAGACGATCGTCGTTTTCCGCGACGGCCTGTTCATCGAGACCGCAGAAATGCGCGATCAGGCGACGGCGGACCGAGGCGATGAACTCCCGGTGCTCGCTTGAGGCGGCTTCAAAGATCAGGTCACATTCGCTGTCGGCACCCATCGATCGATTGTTTAGATTGGCCGAACCGATCCGCAAGATCCGATCGTCGACGATCATGAGCTTGCTGTGCACCATCACGGCCGCTTCCGTATCCCCATTCCCCGACACCGGATAGACGAAGCGAATGCGATCGGCGATGCCGGCCGAACTGAAGCAGTCGATGAAGTCACCCCGGCCGTTCTGCATGGCCTGGGATTCCAGCCACGAGGAATGCAGTTTTGGCGTGACGACCAGAACCCGAAGCGAAGGCACGCGCAGCATCTGCTCCGCCAGTTCGCGCGCGATCTTGGTCGCGCTGGTGAACTGGTTCTCGATGTACACGAAGCTCGTCGCGGACCGGATCGCTGCGATCAACGAGCGTTCGACCTCCCGGAGCGTCGAACCTGCCGGACAGACCACCTCGGTCCTGGCGAGACCGACCGGCATATGCTCCGCCTCGACCGGCACATTCGCCGGCCAACGCAAGCTCTTCAGCGGGCGCCGATCGTCAATCTGTTGGCCTGCCGCGCGCCAGCGTTGCTCCACGAGTTCGCACAGCCACGCCGCCGCGTCCCCGTCGACCATGCATTGAACATCATGAAACGGAAGGTATGGCTTGCCCTGGGGATCACAGCGCGATGCGTGATCAGCGCGATGATCACTCGTGTCCCAGCGCCTGATCGTCAGATCGAGCCCACCGACGAACGCCAGTGAACCGTCGACACAGACGATCTTCTGGTGTTGGGCCGAACCAAATGGAAGCGTGGAATCCAGGTGAAAACGGACCCGGCCATCGGTTTCGGCGGTAAATTTGGCCGCGGAATTCCATTCCCTCTCGGACGCGTAGAACGAGACGAAGTCCCAGACCAGAATGTTGATCCGCAAGGTGGGACGCCGTTGGACAAGCGCGCGCAGAAATGGGCCGAGCTGTTCCGGCAAGCCATCCTCCGCTCGCCCGGACTCTCCGACCAGCCTGGTCTCACTATGGATATCCCAGCCGACGATATAAATGAGGTCCCGCGCCTGCAGCAGGGTCTGCCGCAGGGCCGCGAAATAAGCGGCCGCATCGTTCAGAACCGCCACGCGCCGCGCCTCGCACCGCCGCCAGACGGTGTCGCCGGGGATCAGGGTCGATGAGCTCTGAAGCAGGTCAACCTCGCCATTCGCATTCGCGTCTAAACGCGCTGAACGCTGAACGGGTTCCTTGTCTTCACGACCGGGGCTCGCGTGCGCTGCGCCCGTATGCTGGAGCGCACGATTGCCGCTACTTGGTTCGGACAGACTTTGCACCGGCGCCTTTCAAGGCGTCTGCAATCTTCTCGGGCGCATCGCCGTGAAAATCCACGGAGACCTCGATCCGGCCTTCCAGCTTCTGGTGCCCCTCCGGCGCAGGCGCGGCCTTGGCGTCAGGACCGGCCGGGCGTGTCCCCGACGTGTTCGCGCCACCGACGGCCTGGACGAAGACATCGGTTCGCGGCACGCCGCATTCCTGCACGACATGCTCAACCGCGAGCTCGGCGCCGCGGCGCGTGTCGAATTCTCCGATGATCGTACTTTCCAAGGGCGCCCTCCGTGGCTGGACCAGAGTGCGAACAACAGGCCAGCGAGGGCCAGGTTCCTGAACGCGCGGGCGTTTAGAACCGAATGATTCCAAACATGAACAGCAGCGCGAGAGTGATCAACCCGGAGACCAGCAGCGAGCCGAGGCATCCCAGCCGATTCGAGAAAAAGAAGAACATACTTCGCCCATCCCATAGCTTCGTGCCGGGCTAAGTTCTCCCATTCGACAGCGTTCCTCGAGGCGTTTTGGGACGCGCGAACAAGAACCAATCCAAGGACCAATCCAAGAACCAATCATCGAGCGGGACGTTAAGTCCGCGATGTCAGACGCTTTTGATTATTTCCGAGCGCATGCGGTCCGAGCCCTTTGCAAAGCCCGGGCGATGCCGCGCGGACGCATGAAACATCTGCAAACCGTCGTGGCCCGCATCTATCACCTGCTGACCAAGGAGGCTGCGTACGGGCCGAACCTGCAGCACATGGACGACTTCCGGGCAGCCCAGAAGCTCGAGAAGTCCATCGACTGAACTGCAATGACGGTGACGCGGCGTTCAGCTCCCTTCGGGAGTGGTCCTTGACTGCGCAGCGCCGAGGGACTTGCCAAGCCCCGGATTGATGGCCAGCGACGCTCCGGCGGCGCCGCCGGCTTCATAGGCCGTCATCGACACCATCCGGCTGGTGCTGCGCTGGGTCCGCATCTTCAGATCGAGCTTGTCGAACTCCGCATCGACCACCGAAGTCTTGAGAACCACCAGCCCGCGGCCGGTGCTTTCGTTGACCTGATCGCGACTGGCCTTGATCGCCAGCAGCCTGTCCGCGATTGAGGCCACCATGCCGAGCGCAAAGGAGGCATTGGCCAGATGCCGCTCCTGGTGCCGGAACCTGCTGTAATCGACCGAGGTCTTGAAGCGGCCGAGTTCAGCGCGCACGGCGCCGTCGATCAATTCGGCCAGATAATGCGCGACCTCGACATCCGCGCCGAGACCGAAGAACACATAGCGGTTCTCGCCGGCCGCGCTCTTCTCGCGCCAGACCCGACAATCGCAGAAACGAGCGATCGCGCCGATGCAGTCGTCCAGCGGAATTCGCTTCTTGCGAAAAGTCTCGTAGACCTTCCGTTCGCACGGCGACGCCCGCAGCTCGACGTCGGAGAGCGACAGATCGTGGCGATCCAGCAGCTCGGCGACCTTGGCGGCCGCCGACAGCGCCTCGTCCTCGGTGCAGCCATTTGCGATCGTCTTGGCGCGCAACGCCTGAATGCGGAGCTTCAGCTTGTCGAGCGCGGCCGGATTAGAGGTCTGATGCACTGATTACCTGTCCGGGAAAGCCCGACGGATAGAACCCGGTCGGATAGACTGGCGGAAGGGGTGTCTTGTCAACTGTATTGATCTTCGACTTTTTTCGAACGGACCTCACTCCTTCTACGTGCGGTGCACGACTCGCCGCACTGACCATAAAATGCAGAGACGAGGCTTCACTACAATCGACGTTCTCGTCTATTTCCACCGCAGCTGACAAATCACTGTCGGGAGCAGACCACCACAAGCCGAACGAGGTTGCGTTGGCGCCTTGGCATTGGCGGCTGCGTCTTGTTCACAGTATTTCGAGCTTGCGGTCAGCCGGCTTTGATCCCTGCGCTTGCTGAGTAGTCGGCAGCAGCCTGGTGGATTGAAAGACGCACTGATCAAGGCCGTCGATCGGTTTTGTGCCGCGACACATTCCTGAAGGGACTGGACCCACTGTTAAGGTTTAGCGGTCAGGTTAACCCCAGCGAACGTTTTGCTGGGAGCGTCGAATTCGATATGACCTCGAAATAGAGGAATATTCGAATGTCCAATAGAACCGCATTTCAAACTGCAGACGCAGACGAGCCCCACAACTTTTTTGATCCCGTCATTCCCCTCACCTTCAGCGCTGTAGCCCTCCTGGCCACAGCTGTTTCGCTGGAGGCGATTGGGTTCATCGCTTGGCAGCCAGCCACCTTTTTGGTTGCCTATATCTTTGGCTGACGCGCGATTGGCTGGCATGAGCGAATTCGAAGGCCTATCTGACCAGTTCATTCTGCGGATGCACGAGTTCATCCGCCAAGAGGTGCAAGCAGATAGGCTAGCCGGCACGCGTTTTGTCGGATTGCCAGCGAGGCTGCGCGCGGAAGCTCTTGCAGGGAAATCGAGCGACGCGGCTTGTTCTGCACGGCAATTGAATGGCCTCAGCATCTTGAGCCTGGAGCGGACAAATACGCACCGACCATTGGACACCGGAAGACGATCTAAAAGGCTCCCGCGTAGCGGCCTCGGTCTATCCAGTCCCCGGCCCCTCCGACCCGGGGCCGCCTCTCCATGAGCCTACCGCCTGGTTGGCGCCTCGCGCAGCTAACTCCCGGTCCAGATCTTTCAGTCGCCCGAGCAGGTGCTCGACGATCTCCATGCAATCGGAATGTCCCAACGACTGCACGCCATTTGAATGCTCACGAATTCTCCGCCGACTTCGCCCCAGAGACGGTACGGCTCAAATTAGAAATGGGTTTCGCTAAAGCGAAAGGCCGCAGGGTGGTTCCAGCCCCCACTGCGGCCATCCCGGTCAAATTACAAACTGGTACTTAAATCTCGCCGGTGTTCTCACAGTAGAACACCGTGTTCCGAAAAAGGATTCCGTAAGACTACCGGAATTCAAGGTGGCCCGCATTGTCACTCGGGCGCAAAACTGGCACCGATTCCTCACCAGCCCCCATGCTCCCGGCTGCCGATCAATTGCGGATCAGAGCGCCGGGAGCGACGCTAGGACTTCCCAGACTCCGGAGGTCGCTATCGCCACAGCCGGCGCGTGATGTTGAACAACGCCGCAAGCGGGATGCCCGCCAAGACACCCAGCATGCTGCACGACGTGACCAGCAGCGCAGCGCTAAGCGGCCCCGCGCTTATCGCAAATCCATAGGCTGCGCCTAAGCCTCCCAGCGTTCCGGCAAAGACGACCATGTTGCGGTCGTTGCGCGCCTCGACGTTATAGATCGGGGGCCATTTGCGGTGAAGAATGGGAGGACCGAACGGCACCTTCGAGCCGCAATTTGGGCAGGCCGACGCACTCGGTGAAACCGGGTGGTCGCAGTCGTGGCAATCGATCAGCTTTTTGGTCCGTCCCATGCCGCAAATCGTAGCGGCGGGGCGGCCAGTCCACAAGTTCGGCAGCTACTCCCAGCACACCGTCCTGCATGACCACAGCAGGGCCGCTCTGATCCCCGCATTCCCCGCGTTTGACTGGCGTTAAAAACCTGCGCGCCGTGCGCCATCGGACTAGGAGATGGCGGAAGGGGTGGGATTCGAACCCACGGTACCCTTGCGGGCACGCCGGTTTTCAAGACCGGTGCCTTAAACCACTCGGCCACCCTTCCAAGTCCGGAATGGCTGTCGCTTAACGCACTCGACGGCCCAAGGCAACGCGAAGTTGGCGCCGGACCCGAAACCCCTCCGCCGCACACGATCTGTCAGGCGAGCGTCAGCCTGTTCCCTTAGCCTGTACGCCTCAGCCATCCGGATAGTGGCGACATCTCCCAAGGCATCGCCGGTTGCGAGGCCCGGTTGGGTACGTCTCCCATCTCAGAGTCTCGTTTGCTGCCTGCAAAAGAAAAACGGCGCCCCGTGAGGAGCGCCGCTTGGAATTCATCGTAGCTGGGTTGGCTCAGTAGCCGCCGCAGGACGCACACCCCATCTGCACTGGCGCGTAATACGAATAGCCCGGCTGGACCATCTCGACGCGCTGGCGCGTGGCGTATTGGGGCGGGATGCGCTCGTACTGGACGCTCGGCGGGGCCACCATCACGGTCTGCGGCACCATCACGGTGCGGTACTGCGCCGGCGCGCGATGCGCCACGACGGAGCCGGGCGACACCATCACGGTCTCATCGACGGTGCGGTATTGCGGCTGCACATATTGCTGCTGATAGCAGGTCGTGCACGGCGGCGGCGTGTAGCAATTGTAGCAGCCGGCGGAAGCGGCAGTCGTCATGGAAATCGCAGCGACGACGGTCGAGAAAACGACAGCGAGAGTGCGAGACATTATTGTTGTGCCCCAATTGCCCGAAATGGATTTGCGAAGGTCGCATCAGTATACGCGGCAAAACCTCGCCTTGCCGAAGTTCGTCGGGGCATCCTTAATGCAAACGGCCGGCTTGCGCCGGCCGTTCAGAACTTGTTGACCATGCGCGATGCGCGATCCTTGCGATCACGCCGGCACGAGACGCTGTTACTTCGAGCGCCGCTTCACCTCGCGCACCGCGCCGCGCGCGGCGCTGGTGGTCAGCGCAGCGTAGGCCTGCAGCGCGGTCGAGACGTTGCGCTTGCGGCCGATCGCCTGCCAGGCGGCATCGCCCTTCGCCTCTTCGGCGGCGCGGCGCTTGGCCAGCTCCTCGTCGGAGACATCAAGGGTGATGCTGCGGTTCGGGATGTCGATGGCGATGCGATCGCCGGTCCTGACGAGACCGATGTTGCCGCCTTCGGCTGCTTCCGGCGACAGATGGCCGATCGACAGGCCCGACGAGCCGCCCGAGAAGCGTCCGTCGGTGACGAGCGCGCAGGCTTTGCCGAGGCCCATCGATTTCAGATAGCTGGTCGGATACAGCATCTCCTGCATGCCGGGGCCGCCGCGCGGTCCTTCGTAGATGATGACCACGACCTCGCCGGCAACGACCTTGCCGCCCAGAATGCCTTCGACCGCGGCGTCCTGGCTCTCGAACACGCGGGCGGGGCCGGAGAATTTCAGGATCGAGGCGTCGACGCCGGCGGTCTTCACGATGCAGCCGTCCTGCGCGAGATTGCCGTAGAGCACGGCGAGACCGCCGTCCTTGCTGAAGGCGTGTTCGAGGTTGCGGACCACGCCCTTCTCGCGGTCGGCATCGAGCTCGTCGTAGCGGCGCTCCTGGCTGAAGGCGACCTGGGTCGGGATGCCGCCGGGCGAGGCACGGAAGAAGGTGCGGACGGACTCGCTCCTTGAGCGCTTGATGTCCCAGCGTTCCAGCGCGTCGCTCATGGTCGGCGCATGCACGGTCGAGACCGAGGTGTCGATCAGGCCGGCGCGGTCGAGCTCGCCCAGAATGCCCATGATGCCGCCAGCGCGATGCACGTCCTCGACATGCACGTCGGCCACCGACGGCGCGACCTTGCAAAGCACGGGCACGCGGCGCGACAGGCGGTCGATGTCCTGCATGGTGAACTCGACCTGCCCTTCATGGGCGGCGGCGAGCAGATGCAGCACGGTGTTGGTCGAGCCGCCCATCGCGATGTCGAGCGTCATCGCGTTCTCGAACGCCTTGAAGTTCGCGACATTGCGCGGCAGCACCGAGGCATCGTCCTGCTCGTAGTGGCGACGCACGATATCGACGATGGTGTGGCCGGCCTCGACGAACAGGCGTTTGCGATCGGCGTGGGTTGCGACCACCGTGCCGTTGCCGGGGAGCGCAAGGCCAAGCGCTTCCGTGAGGCAGTTCATCGAATTGGCCGTGAACATGCCCGAGCACGAGCCGCAGGTCGGGCACGCCGAGCGCTCGATCACCTTGACGTCCTCGTCGCTGACCTTGGAGTCGGCGGCTGCGACCATGGCATCGATCAGGTCGACCGCCTTGGTCTTGCCCTGCAGGGTGACCTTGCCGGCTTCCATCGGTCCGCCCGAGACGAACACGGCGGGGATGTTGAGCCGCAGCGCGGCCATCAGCATGCCGGGGGTGATCTTGTCGCAATTCGAAATGCAGACCATGCCGTCGGCACAATGGGCATTGACCATGTACTCGACGCTGTCGGCGATCAGCTCGCGCGACGGCAGGCTGTAGAGCATGCCGTCATGGCCCATGGCGATGCCGTCGTCGACCGCGATGGTGTTGAACTCTTTCGCCACGCCGCCGGCCTGCTCGATTTCGCGGGCGACGAGCTGGCCGAGGTCCTTCAGATGGACGTGGCC
The DNA here is from genome assembly GCF_055807435.1 of Bradyrhizobium sp. Ken51. Classification (NCBI taxonomy): domain Bacteria; kingdom Pseudomonadati; phylum Pseudomonadota; class Alphaproteobacteria; order Hyphomicrobiales; family Nitrobacteraceae; genus Bradyrhizobium; species Bradyrhizobium sp. Ken51. Next base: position 60,619 of record NZ_JBVVPB010000013.1, read on the forward strand.
GGGCACGAATTGGGTGAAGGAATTGACCACCGCGATGATCGGCTTGCCGAAATCGCCATCCTTCATGCCGGTCGCGCGCCAGAGGCCGCGGGCGCCCGCCATGTTGCGGCCGTGGGTGGTGGTGCGGGAGCGATAGGCTGGCATGGCGGTTTCCGTCCTCGGGTTTGGCTGGCCGGGCGGGGCAATTTTTCGAAGCCGCCTCAGGCCTTTCCGGCCGGATAGCGCACGGGGGGAACGCGCGCAACGGGAACTTGGGCCCGACCGGGCCTGATCGGCCTTGCGCAGGCCTCCCCTGCTCCCGGCGCGGGAGCACAGGCGATCTCAGCCGTCATGCCCGGGCTTGTCCCGGGCATCCACGTTCTTGATGCCGCGGAAAAGATCGTGGATGGCCGGGACAAGCCGGGCATGCAGAAGCATTATTGCAGCTCGGGATCGAGCCGGTCGCGCAGCCAGTCGCCGATCACGGAGACCGCCAGCGTGGTCACCACGATGGTGGTGGCCGGCGCCAGCATGATCCAGGGCGCCCGGGTCAGGTACTCGCGGCCGTAGCCGACCATGTTGCCGAGGCTGGTCATCGGCGGCTGCACGCCGAGGCCGAGAAACGACAGGCCCGACTCCATCAGGATCACCTCGGGAAAGACCAGCGTGGTCGAGACGATCAGGGTCGAGGCGATGTTGGGCAGGATATGCCGGAGGTAAATCCGCGCCGGCGTCGCGCCGAGCTGGCGGACCGCCGCCGCATAGCCTTGCGCATTGGCCGAGATGGCAAGTCCCCGCGCGATCCTGGCGTAACGCTCCCAGCCGAAGAATCCCATCAGGCCGATCAGGAGCGGCAGCGAGTTGCCGAAGAAGGCGAGCACCGCGAGCGCCATGATCAGGAAGGGCATGCTGGCCTGGAAGTCGGACAGCATCAGCACGAGCTGCTCGACAGGCCCGCGGAAATGCGCGGCAAGGAAGCCGAGGGTGGTGCCGACGATGGCCGAGATTGCGGTGGCGCCGAACGCAATCAGGAGCGAGATGCGGATCGAGACGAGCAGCCGCGACAGCACGTCGCGGCCAAGCTCGTCGGTGCCGAGCCAGTGCGCGACATTGCCGGGTGTAGCGAGACGATTGCGCAGGTCGAGCTGGGTATAGCCGTAGGGGGCGATCTTCTCGGCGAAGGCCGCGATCACCAGCATCGCGACGATCCAGCCGATCGCGACGGCGACCGAGACCGGGATCGCCGGGAAGCTCATGCGGCGGCGGACAGACGTGTCCTTCAGCGTCGCGTCAGTCATGCATGCGCTCCTTTGGCGCGCAGCCGCGGGTCGAGGAAGCCGTAGAGGAAGTCGACGATCAGGTTCGAGGTGACCATGGTCATCGCCACCAGCAACAGAATGCACTGCACGACGGCGAGGTCGCGGTTGGCGACGGCGACGACGAGCAGGCGCCCTACCCCCGGCCACGAAAACACACTCTCGACCACGACCGCGCCCGCGATCAGCGTGCCCACCATGAAGCCCAGAATGGTAACGGTCGGAATCGCCGCGTTCGGCAGCGCATGCGACGTCACGACTTTTCGCCACGGCACGCCCTTCGCCGAGGCGGTGCGGATATAGGGCTGGCCCAGTACCTCCAGCATGGCGCTGCGCGTGAAGCGCGCCAGCACCGCGGCGCCGCCAAGGCTGAGTGTCACGATCGGCAGGATGGCGTGACGCCAGCTGTCCTGCCCGCCCGAGGGCAGCCAGCCGAGCTGCACGGCAAAAACCAGCACGAGCAGCAGCGCCAGTACAAAACTCGGCACGGTGAAGCCGGCGACCGCCGTCATCATCACCGCGCGGTCGATTCCCGAACCCCGATGCAGCGCGGCGTAGATGCCGGCGGGAATGCCGAGCGCGACCTTGAATGCGAAGGCCGGCAGCGTCAGCGCCAGCGTTGCCGGTATTCGCTCCAGCACAAGCTCGATCGCAGGCCGCCCGTCACGCATGGAACGGCCGAGCTCGCCTTTGGCGATCGCGCCAAAATAGTCGAGATACTGAAACCAGATGGGATCATCGAGGCCCCACGCCTTGCGGAAGGCGGCGAGGACCTCCGGCGGTGCTTCCGGTCCCAAAATCATCAAAGCAGGATCGCCCGAGAGACGCAGCACCACGAAGGCGAAGGTGACGACGAGCACGATCGTCAACGCCGCGCGTCCGATGCGAATGGCGAAATAGCGTCCCATCACGCCGCGTCCCGCGTCTCGACTTGCGGCCCGGTCACGAGATGACAGGCGACTTGCCTGTTGCCGCCGACGTTGGACAGCGCCGGCACCTCGCTGCCACAACGCGCGATCGCGCGCGGGCAGCGCGGATGGAAGGCGCAGCCCTGGGGACGGGCCGCCGGGTTCGGCGGATCGCCCGCCAGCACGATGCGGCCTGCGCTGCGGCGACCCGGCGCGGGCGATGCAGAAACCAGTGCCTGGGTATACGGATGCTCCGGCCGCGCGAACAGATCATCGGCGCACCCGATCTCGACGATGCGGCCGAGATACATCACGGCCACCACATTGCTGATCTGCCGGACCACCCGCAAATCGTGGCTGATGAAGAGCAGGGTCAGCGCAAGCTGCGCCTGGAGATCGGCGAGCAGATTCACCACCTGCGCCTGGATCGAGACGTCGAGCGCGCTGACCGGCTCGTCACAAACGAGAAAATCCGGCTTTGTCGCCAGCGCCCGCGCCAGCACGACGCGCTGGCGCTGTCCGCCGGAGAGCGCACCCGGATAGCGCGCGCCATGTGCGGGTGTCAGTTCGACCGCGCGCAGCAATTCGCGGACACGCTCCTCGCGCTCGAGGGGCGTACCGAGGCCGTGAATGTCCAAGGGCTCGCGGATTTGGGCGGCGACCGGCAACCGCCGGTCCAGCGCCCCCAGCGGATCCTGAAAGATCATCTGCATGTGCGCGCGTTGCGCACGCCATGCGGTCGTTCCGGGCGTGGCCATCGGCTTGCCGTCGAACCGCACCTCGCCCTGATCCGGCGGCTCGAGGCCGAGCACGATGCGGCCGGTGGTCGATTTTCCCGAGCCGGACTCGCCGACGAGGCCGAGCGTTTCGCCCTTGCGGATTGTCAGCGACACGCCATCGACCGCATGAACCGCGGCACTTCGGCCGAACATCCCGGAGCGCATGCTGTAGCTGCGCGAAATCGCGGAAACGTCGACGAGCGGACTGCTCATTCGGCAGCCATCCCGAGCAGCGCGCGACGCGAAGCCTCGGCGCGGACGCAGGCAACGGCGCGATCCGCCGCGATCGGCGCGAGGGTTGGGGCCACAACGCCGCACGGCGCCTCTGCGAGCGCACAACGCGGCGCGAAGGCGCATCCATCAGGCATCCTCGCGGGATCGGGCACGGTGCCGGGAATGGCGGTCAGGCGGCGCCTCGGCCCGTCGAGCGGAGGCAACGCGCCGATCAGGCCCTGCGCATAGGGATGGACGGGATCGGCGAAGAGCTGGTTCGCCGGCCCCTCCTCGACGATGCGGCCCGCATACATCACGGCCACGCGGTCGCAGTTTTCCGCGACCACGCCGAGGTCATGGCTGATCAGGACCATCGCCATGCCCATCTCGTGGCGGATGGTCGAGAGCAGCTCTAGAATCTGCGCCTGAATGGTGGCGTCGAGCGCGGTGGTCGGCTCGTCCGCGATCAGCAGGTCGGGATTTCCGGCGAGCGCCATCGCGATCATGATGCGCTGGACCTGGCCGCCGGAGAACTCATGCGGATAGGCTTCGAGCCTGCGCGCCGCGTCGGGGATGCCGACGAGATCGAGCAACCGCCGCGCTTCCGCTTTCACCGCGCCGCCCGAGAGATCGCGATGCAGCGCCAGGGACTCGCAGAGCTGCCGGCGGATGGTCAGCACGGGATTGAGTGCACTCGCGGGGTCCTGGAAGATCATCGCGACGCGTCCGCCCCTGATACGGTCGAGTTCGGCGGCCGGCGCACCAAGGATCTCGCAACCCTCGAGACGAACGGAGCCCGAAACGCGGGCATTCCGCGGCAAGAGCCCGAGTGCCGCAAGCCACGTCACCGACTTGCCGGATCCGGACTCGCCGACGAGGCCGAGCGCCTCGCCCTTGTGCAAGGCGAGATCGACACCGCGCAGGACCGGCACGCCGTGGAAGGCGACACTGAGGTCCCTGATGCTGATCAGCGGCGTCACCGATCAAGCCTCGAAATTGCCGGCGCGGAAATCCATCGCGAACGCCGGCGACGCCTTCCACTTGATCGACTTCGGCTTGGCCGTGAAGGTCGCGTTCTGGTGCAGCACCGTATAGGCTGGGTCTTCGCGCTCGGCGATCTCCAGCATGCGGCGGAACGCCTTCTTGCGGGCGGCCCGGTCGATCGAGGTTTCCAGGAACTCCGAAAGCGTGTTCAGCTCGGCATTGGTCCACTCGCCGATCTGCTGCTGCTGGCCGTTGGGTCCGTGCTGGGCAACCAGCGAGGACACCGGATCGTTGAAGGCGGCCGAGTTCGACCAGTCGCGTACCGCGCGCGTCGGCGCGCGTTCCATGATTTGCGACCAATTCTCCTTGGTCTCGATCTGGACGTTGAGGCCGACCGACTTCCACATCTCGACCAGCACCTGCGCGGTCGCGACCTGGTTGGTGTAGTAATTGTTGAGCAGGCGATAGGGAATCGGATCGCCCTTGTAGTTCGCCTGCTTCAGCAGGTCCTGCGCCAGCTTGGGATCGTAGGCCGGCACGTTCCAGTCGGCATTGAACATGTCGCCGTAGAACTCCCACTGCAGGCCCTTCGGGACGCGGGTGCGGCCGGCCCACAGGCTGTCGACGATCGCCTGGCGGTCGATCGCGTGGGTGAAGGCGCGCCTTACAAGCGGATTGGCGAGCTGGGCGTGGTTCTTGTCGAATACGGTCAGGCGATGATTGAGGATGGTGCCGCCCTGCACTTCGAAGGCTGAATTTTTCTCGATGCCGGCGATCTGGTCTGGCGGGATGTCGCAGGCAAACTGGTACTCGCCCGACAACAGGCCGTTGATGCGGCTCGCGACCTCGGGGACCTCGAGGAAGCGAATGCGCTTGAGCGGTGGACGACCGCCCCAATATTCGTCGTGCGCTTCGAGCGTCAGCGACACGTCGGGCTTGAGTTCGACGACCTTGTAGGGGCCTGTGGTAACAGGCTTGCGCGCCCAGTCGAGATAGCTCGCGGATTCAGCCCAGGCGCGACGGTTCGCGATGTCGGAGCCGTAGCGCGACAGCCGGCCCTCGATCGTGACGTCGGGCGTCGCGTTGTAGAAGCGCACCGTGTACTTGTCGACGGCATCGACGCGGACGAGATCCGGCCAGATCCGGCGTGCAACCGCCGGAACATCAGGCGGCAGCTCCTTGCCCGGCCGCGGCGTCGGGATCTTCTCGAAAGCCTGGATGGTGCTGCGGCTCTTGGCTTCGGTCTCGCCGAACATACGCTCGCGGCTGAACGTGAAGACGACGTCCTCGGCCGTCAGCTCGTCGCCATTGTGGAATTTGACGCCCTGGCGCAGCTTCACCTCCACAGTCTGGTCGTCGATACGGCGCCACTCGGTGGCAAGCCCCGGCACGGCCTCAAGGCTGCCGCGCCAGTTCTTGGAGATCAGGCCTTCCCAGATCGACGAGAAGAACACGCGCTCGCCGACATTGGACTGCTCGCGCAGCACGTCGAGCACGTTCGAATTGGTCACCTTCTGGACGGCAATCGTCACCGAAGGACGGTTGTCGGCCTGCGCGATGGCAAAACGCGGCAGAAGCAGTGTGCTTGCGGCAGCGCCGCCTGATTTCAGAATGGTGCGACGGGTAAGCTTGCTCATGACGGGAACCCCTGCCCTGGATGATGCGGTTATTCGGCGAGACCAAGCGCGGCGAGATGGGCTGCGCCGGCGCGGACGTCGTCGTGATTGCGAAGTTCGAGGATCAGGCGGGGGTTGGAATTCAGCCGGCCCAGCGCGCGGAATACGGCCACCCACGGGATATTGCCTTCGCCCGGGGCCCAGTGCCGGTCGGCAAAGCCATCGGTGTCCTGCAGGTGGACATGCGTCAGCATGTCGCCGGCGGTCTCGACATAGTAGTCGACCGGCGGCGCGCCGGTGGAGATGTGCGCGTAGTTGGCGTGGCCAGTGTCGAGGGAGACGCGCACCTTGCTGCTTTCGATCGCCTTGGCGAGACGCACGCGATCGCGCGGATCCTTGTCCTCGATGTTCTCGATCACGATCTCGCAGCCGATGGTTTCGGCGCGCACAATCACCTCGGCGAGTGTCGCCTTGACGCGTTCGACGATATTCACGCGATTATCTGGATAGAGATCGAGATTGTTGTGGTCCCAGGTCGTGAACGGCGAATGGATCACCATCTGCGTCGCGCCGAGGAACTCGGCGGCATCCAACCCCTGAAGCAGACGTCGGGTCACCGCCTGACGGATCATGGGATCGTGGCTGTCGATCTTGAAGCCCCAGAACGGGCCGTGGATGCCGAGCCGGCCGGTATGGCCCGAAAGCATCTGCTTGATCTCGCCGGCCGTGCTCCGCCAATCGCTATCGAGCAGATCCGCGCGAAAGAAATCCTGGATTTCGAGGTCGCGCTGCCGTTCGAGAAGCCAGTCGCGATGCGCAGGGATCGATTTGATGGACAATGCGGCGCCCAGTACCGGCTTCGACATGACTTGCTCCTCGGCCGTCAACAATGACGGGAGCAGCGCTAGACCAGTTCAACGACAGGCCGGTGAAATGCAGGTTCCGAAGCGCTGAGGAGATGTGGACATCCCGGCGATCGCGTGCATCGAATTCAGGCAATGCGATTGCGGCGCGTGCAGACGCATGCATCCGGGCGCGGATCAAGCGCGTTCGAGTCCGTAGTGATCCGGAATGGAATCCTATTCCGATGTCGCGTACATCGCGGGACATCGATCGGCGGCCTTCCAAGGGCATCACCCTCTGATCGCGCTACATGGGGTTGGGGGACCACATGGGGCGGGGGGATCAAAGGCTGAGGCAAGGTTACGAGGTCCGGACTCCTAGGCACTCCGGACCTCGGGACTTTCAAGATTGAACGTGATTTCGCGCCGCCGGCTTGATCAGCCGTGCGGCGCGAAGTCGTTTTGTGGGTGTTTCTTAACGCGTCTGCGGCTCGATCGTCACCGTGCAGTCGCCCTGCCCTTGCGTCGCCACCACGATGTTACCCGCGGGAGCACCGAGGGCGATCGGCGCGGACGAGCCGCCGCCGGGCATCTGGACCGTCACGCTCAGGGAATCGGTTCGCGCGGTCGAGCCTACGGTCGAGGGTTCTGCCTGGGCCACATTGCCCGACGCGTCACGCCGCATGATCTGGCAGTTCACATTACTGCCCCCGGCGCTGTCCCCGGCGGCCGCCATGCTCGATGAGGTGCCGCCGCTCATTTGGGCGCGGGCTCGCGACGGATCGCGAGGCACCTGGCTGACGATGCGATGGGTCCGCGGCTCCACAATGACGACCTCGTCACCCGTTGAGAAATACTCGTAGTCTCGATACTCGGGCTCGATCGCGACGATCTCGGGCGGAAGCCTGTGAAGGCGCACGCGCGAGGGAATGGTCTCGCCGACCCGGATCGAGATGTTCAGATTACGCTCCGGCTCCGCCAGGCGTGCGCGGCTCACCGTTTCGGAGATCCGCACCTGCTTCTCGGACGTCACCTGGGTCTGCTGATTGACCTGCGTGTTGGTCTGGGTCGTCTGATTGGCTTGATTGGTCTGCGTGCCCGAGGTGGCAGGCGCGGTCTGCGCATTGTTGGTCGGGGCCGTCCGGTTTGTGTCGGTGGCGGTGGCCGGTCGGTTGTTCTGCTGCGCCGGCGGCTGCTGCTCGGCCGCATTGCGCGGCGGCTGGGTCTGGTTGCGCTCGTTCTGGTTGGCCGCCGTGCCCGGGCGCTCGTTCTGCTGGCCAGTCGAGCCGGACTTGGACTTCTCGGACTCCGCCGTTGATTTCTGCGGCGCGGACTTATCCTGCTTCGTCTCGGCGCTGCTCTTGCTGTCGCGTCCCGGCTTGGTGTTCTCGGCGTCGCGGTTGCGATCGCGCGAAGGCTCCCGGGAGGGCTCGCGGGAGTCTTGGGCCTGATCCTTCGACTTCGGCTGGTTGCGCTCGGCAGAACTGGCCGGCTGGCGCTTGTCGTCACTCGCGTCCTGCCTGGCAGCGCCGCCCTTCTCCTCGCGGCCGGCGCCCTGCGATCTCTCCTGGGCGCCCTGCGCGCGCTCTTGAACACGCTCTTGAACGTGCTCTTGGGCGCCGCCGCGCTGCGGCGCAGCGCCTTTCGCTGGCTCCTCGGTCCGTCTCGGCTCGTCCCTTCGCTCACCGGGCGCCTGGGCGTAGGCGATGCCGGAAGCAAGCATCAGTCCGATAGCTGCGGTCGATAACATCAAGTGCTTGCGCATGGTCCCTCTCCTCGGAAATTCGCAACAACAGACGCGAACGTTCTATGGGTGCGAAGGTTCCTGACCAGGAACGAGGGCCGATCACGCGGGTCTCACATTTCAGGCGGGTCTCACATCGGGTCCTTCAGCGTGAGCCGCGCCGTGAATGTCACGCTGGTCTTGCCAACCAGCGCCATGCCTTCGACTTCGGCGCCGTCGGCGGAATAGTCGCCTGAAAAGCCGCAGGTCACTTCCCTGCCACCGAACGCGAGCGGCTTGCCAACGGCCTCGGTGTGCTGATTGACGGTCATATCGCCGCGCCATTTCCCGTTCCGGAACGTGTAGCTGCCGGTGTAATAGAAATAGCTGTCGCCGCCCATGATACGGCCATCGCAGAGCACGACGACGCCTTTGGCCTGGCCGCGCTTGCCGTCGCGCATCTCAATCTCAAAGATGTAAAGGCCGTTGAGGACCTTCTTTGGGTTGCCGCCCTGCTCGGGCCCATCGCCGGCCGACATCGCTCACCTCCCGATCAGTTCGGCACATTCCGTTCGAGATCTTCAAGCCACGCCGCCGCGCTCGAATCCGACGGCGCACGCCAGTCGCCCCGCGGCGACAATGAGCCGCCGGCCGAAACCTTGGGGCCGTTCGGCATCGCCGAGCGCTTGAACTGGCTGAAAGCGAAGAAGCGGCGCAGGAACACCTCCAGCCAGCGGCGGATCTCCTTGAGATCATAGGCCTTGCGCCTATCGGTCGGGAACGCCGGCGGCCATTCGCCCTGGGCAACGTCCTTCCAGGCCTGCAGCGCCATGAACGCGATCTTCGACGGCCGCATGCCGAACCGCAGCGTGTAGAACAGGTTGAAATCCTGAAGCTCGTAGGGACCGACGGAGGCTTCCGTGCTTTGCGGCTTCTCGCCGGGCTCGACCGGAACCAGTTCAGGCGAGATTTCAGCAATCAGGATCGAGCCAAGCGTCCGATTGACGTCGTCGCTGAACTGCTTGGAGGCAATCACCCAGCGGATCAGATGCTGGATCAGCGTCTTCGGCACCCCGGCGTTGACATTATAGTGCGCCATCTGGTCGCCGACGCCGTAGGTGCACCAGCCCAGCGCGAGCTCGGAGAGATCGCCGGTTCCGATGACGATGCCGCCATGATGGTTGGCTAGCCGGAACAGATAGTCCGTGCGCAGGCCCGCCTGCACGTTCTCGAATGTGACGTCGTAGACCTTCTCGCCCTTGCCGAAGGGATGACCGATATCCTTCAGCATCTGCGTCGCCGTGGTGCGAATGTCGAGCTCCTGCCAACTCGTCTGCAACGCCGTCATCAGCGCCAGCGCATTGGTCTTGCTCTCGCTGCCGGTGGCAAAGCCGGGCATCGTGTAGGCGAGAATGTTCTCGCGCGGCAGGCCAAGAAGATCGACGGCCTTGGCAGCGACGATCAGGGCGTGGGTGGAATCGAGCCCGCCCGATACGCCGATGACGACGCGCTTGGTGCCGGTCGCCCGCATGCGCTGGACGAGGCCGGCGACTTGAATGTTGTAGGCCTCATAGCAGTCCTGCTCGAGCAAGCTCTCGTCGCTCGGCACGAACGGAAAGCGCTCGACCTTGCGCAGGAAGCCGATATCGGCGGCCGGCGGCTTCAGGGCGAAGCCGACTTTCCGGAAGAAGGCCTCGCGCTGCCGGCGATTGTCGTCGAACGTTCCCATCAGCGCGCGTTCCTGCCTGAGCAGGTCCAGATCGACATCAGCCAGCGTGATCTGGCCGCCCTGCCGGAACCGCTCGCCCTCGGCCAGCAGCACGCCGTTTTCGTAGATCGAGGTCTGGCCGTCCCAGGCAAGATCGGTGGTCGATTCCCCTGCCCCGGCCGCGGAATAGACGTAGGCTGCGAGACAGCGGGCCGAAGTCGATTGACACAAGAGCGCGCGCGAGCGGGCGCGGCCGATCGTGATCGGGCTGCCCGAGAGATTGATCAGCACGCTCGCGCCCGCGAGCGCGAGCTCGGAGGCTGGCGTCACCGGGATCCACATGTCCTCGCAGATCTCGACGCCGATGGTCAGGCCCGGAACGTCGTCGGCCGCGAACAGGAGGTCGATGCCGAACGGGGCATGCAGCCCGCCAAAGGCGACCATCTCTCCGACGATGCCCGCACCGGAGGCGAAATGCCGTCCCTCGTAGAATTCGCGATAGGTCGGCAGGTAGCTCTTGGGCACGACGCCGAGGACTTTGCCGCGATGGATGACGGCCGCGCAATTGTAGATCCGATTGCCAAAGCGCAGCGGCGCGCCAACGATCAAAACGGTCATCAAGGACGAGGATGCCTCGACGATGGCCACGAGCCCGCGCTCGACTGCATCGAGCAGCGGATCCTGCTTCACCAGATCTTCGATCGCATAGCCGCACAGGCACAGCTCGGGAAACACGGCAACCGCCACCGATTGCGCGTGGCAGTCCTTCGCCGTCGCCAGAACCGCAGCCGCGTTTGCGGTGGGATCGGCCACATGAGAGGTGGTGACGCAGGCCGCCACACGCGCAAATCCGTGGGCATAGATCGAGTGGAAACTCATCGAGCACAGTCCCTTTGTCTCGTCGCGACCGGCCTCCGCCAGCTCTGGACTCCATTTAACCCATCGACATGGCCCCGTGCAGGCCCTTCAACGGCATGCATAACGGATTTGCAGCTTCGCTGCCCGGCGCCGCGACCCTTTGGGGGCAGTCTCAGGCGCTGCGCGCCAGCGTGCCGGGCAGATCATCGCGCAGCCACTCGGCGATCCGGAGCCAGGCATGAGCGTGGGTCCGCGCGCCCATGAACAGGCCAAGATGGTTGCTGGGCTCGGAGGTCGCCGTGATGAAGGCCGGTGGGGTGCCGAGCAAGCCGGCGGTGGCGAGCGCCTGCGCAGCCGGCACGACGTCGTCATCGAGCCCGCCCAAAAGGAAGACCGGCGCCTTGACGTCCTTCAGATCTGTCACGCGGCCGAGTGCCGTGAACTGGCCGCGCGCGATCCGGTTCTCCCGGAAAATCCAATTGACGATCTCGAGATAATAGGTGCCGGGCAGATTGAGAGGCTCGGCGTTCCAGCGCTCGAACCGTGCCAGCAGCGCCGCACCCTTCTCGCCGGAGAGGTCTCTCTGCAGCGCCGTCGCGATATCGTCGCGGCTCGGCGCCTTCGACCAGACACGCAGCATCTCCTCGCCGCTGACATTGCCGCCCCCGCGCGCGACGAGCTGGTCGTAGACCATCGCCGGCGCGTTGCGGGCGAGCTGCGACAGCCTGGAGTCGATCGAGAGGTCGACGGGCGCGCCTGCTAGCACCAGCCGCCGCACCTTGGCGGGAAAGCGCGCCGCATAGAGCAGCGACAGCCAGCCACCCTGGCACAGGCCGACGAGATCGACCGGCGCGCCGATCTCGTCGATGGCGACGTTGAGATCGCCGAGATAGCTGTCGATCGAGAGATAGCGCATGTCGGGTGCGGCCGAGCGCCAGTCGGTAAGATAGACCCGCTCGATGCCGCCATTTTGTAGGGATTGCACCACGCTGTGGCCGGGGGCGAAGTCGGCGATCAGGGCCCGGTGCAGCGCATAGGGCGCGCAGACCAGTGCCGGCTGGCCGGACCCCATCCGCGTGCAATCGCGCAGGCGCATGGTCGCAAGCTCCAGCGCGACAGAGTTGGGCGTGGTCCACGGCAGGCTGCTATCGGTCGGCTCCGGCGAGCCGCGCTCGAGCCATCCGAAGCAGGCGTCCATGGCAAGCCGAGCCGCTGCGAACGGCCACAGCAGCGGGTCATCGGGGACCGGCCCCGGTGCGCGCTGCTGTTTTCCGGTCTTCTCCGCCATGGCTATCTCACGGCGCTCACAGGAAGGCCTCGAAGCTGACGAGCGAAATACCGCGCTCCCGAAAACTCTGATGGGTCGCTGCCACCGAGCCGTCGAGATCGATGCCGCGGCAGGCGTCCTCGATGACGGCGACCTCGAACCCCGCCTTGCGCGCATCCTCCGCCGAGAAGCGGACGCAGAAGTCGAACGCGAGGCCCGCCACGAAGACGGTGTTCAACTCGCGTTCGCGCAAATATCCGAGCAGGCCGGTCGGCGTCTTCCTGTCGTTCTCGAACAGCGCCGAATAGGAATCGATGCCGCGCCGAAACCCCTTCCGCACCACCAGACTTGCGCGAGCGGCGTCGAGATCGCGGTGAAATTCAGCGCCCGCCGTGCCCTGGACGCAATGGCTCGGCCAGAGCACCTGGACGCCGTAGTCAAGCACGATGGTCTGGAACGGCTGTTTGCCCGCATGGTTCGGCGCAAAGGAGACATGATCGCGGGGATGCCAGTCCTGCGTCAGCACCACATTGGCGAATTTTTGGGCGATCCGATTGATGGCGGGGACGACTTTCTCGCCGCCGGGCACCGCGAGCGCCCCGCCCGTGCAAAAATCGTTCTGCACGTCGATGACCAGCAACACGTCCCGGTCGGAAATCTTCATCGCAAGGTCCATTAAAGGCCATCCCGCGCGACCGGCGCCGAACGCACGTCTCCAGTGTCGATCTTCCCGCGCTCCTTCGCAACCACCCGCAGGTGCGGCCATCTGCGCAAATGCCCCCGTCGGTCCCGGGATGCAACGGTTTGGGCTCATGCGTGTTGACTAGATCCACCCGGGGACGGATTCTGATAAGCCGTTCGCAACTTGCGATCGGATAGAGCGGAGGAAGCGGTTCCCGCAGCCAAAAGGGCTGCGGCAGCCATATGGACATGACCATCGGCAAGACAGGACAGATTCTTCTCGCCGATATCGGCGGCACCAATGCGCGCTTCGCGCTCAGTCAGGGCAACCAGACCGGACCGATCGACTACGTCAAAGTGGCAGACTTTCCGACCGTCCGGGAAGCCATTGCCGATGTTCTCGTGCGTCACTCCGACGGCAAACCGCCCCCAAGGGCCGTGCTGGCCGTCGCGGGCCCGGTGACCAACAACCGCTGCGTCATGACCAACAGCCCGTGGGTCATCGACGGCAATGAGCTCCAGCCGGCCCTGGGCTTCGACAGCGTCCATGTTCTCAACGATTTCGAAGTGGTGGCCTGGTCCCTCCCCGCCCTGCAGCCCGCCGACCTGATCCCGCTCGGCGGACAAGATGGCCTTCCCGGAGAGCCGTTGCTGGTGGTTGGCCCTGGAACCGGCTTTGGCGTTTCCTGCCTGGTCGAGCGCCACGGCTCACGTCTGGCCGTCGTCACCGAGGCCGGCCACGCCACCTTGCCGGCGGAGGACGAGCGCGAGGAACGCGTGATCGCGTGCATGCGCCGACGGCTCGGCCACGTCTCCATCGAGCGTGGCGCGTTGTCCGGTTCCGGCCTGCAAAGCCTCTACGAGGCGCTGGCCGAGGTGGAAGGCGCTCAGGTGCCGCATCGCGATGCCGCCGCCATTACGAAGGCGGCGTTGGAGGGCAGTTGCGAGCTCTGCCGCGCGACGCTGGAGATGTTTTGCGCCATCCTCGGCTCGGTCGCGGGCAATCTCGCGGTGACCTTCGGTGCCCGCGGCGGCGTCTATATCGCCGGCGGAATCGTGCCGCGCTTTCCCGAGTTCCTTGCAGCCTCCGCATTCCGGGCGCGCTTCGAAGCCAAAGGACGCTTCCAGGATTATCTGCGCAACATCCCGACCAGGCTGGTCACGAAACCTGATGCGAGTTTCCTCGGCCTGACGATGTTCGCGGAGCACAACCAGCCTTAACGGCGCGCGTCTCCGTTCGCGCGAGTTCGAGTAATTCACAGCTGATTAACGAGCACGCGCGCCCGAAGCGGGATCATGCTTGCGCGCACGTCTCGGATGAGAAACAATCCTGGCTTGTGTGTGGCGTAGTTGCGGGGGCGTGACATGCGTAAGCAGGATTTGGGTTTCGACTATCACCGCTATCACCGCCTGCTGCTCGAGGCGGACGACGAGGGCAAGCGGCTGGCGCTGATCGAGCTCTTGATCGAGGAAAAGGCGCGTGACCGCCTCGCCGCCCAGCGCGCTTCGGACCGCGCCGCCATGACAGCCCATACCATCGCTACGGTGTTGAAGAACGGGCGCCACTGAACGAGTGATCGCGCTCCAGTGCCTGAAAATGCGGGATCGATTGCGATTACGTTAACGATCCCTCGAAAGCTCGCGTCAAACTTTTTGCTGTAGGAGTTCCCTTACCTGATCCAATTCAGGGGCAACAAAGGGGGGAATGAACATGAGCATGATTTCGATCGCCGCGATGCCGGCCACCATCGAAACGCGTTTGGCCGATTCTTCGTTCAAGACCATCTTGCTGTTTTGCTGCACGGGCCTGGTCGCCTCGTTCGGCCTGATGGCGCGCGGCATCGATCTCGGCGCCGGCCTGATGTGAGACCGCGACGAATTCCGTCGCGAATGGCCGCCCTGACGGGCGGCCATTTTTTGTTTTGGTCTCAGTGCGGCGTCTTCGCTGCTGCTTCCGGAAACATCGAATCGATCATCGCTTTGAGCTGATCGATCGAAATCGGCTTGCGCAGGATCGGCCGACGCCGGAGCAAGGATGGCAGCAGCTCCGGGCCGTAGCCCGTGGCAAACAGAAACGGCTTGCCGCGGCGCTCGATCAGGTCGGCGACCGGATCGACGTAGAGGCCCTTGAGATTAATGTCGAGGATCGCAAGATCGTACTGCGCGGTCATGGCGAAAGCACTGGCGTCCCGGACATTGTCCGCTTCCGCGGCGACGTGGTGGCCGAGTTCCTCCACCATGTCCGCCATCATCATCCGGATCAACGTCTCGTCTTCGACCAGGAAAACGGAGAGTCCGTCCGCCATATCAACCCCGCAATCAGCTTCCGAAGCTAATCATAACCGAATCGCGAAGAGGATTCACGACTTCGTGGCGGGGGCCGTTAATTCAAACGCGCCCGATCCGATTCAACTTGATCAATCCAGTCCTCGTTCGTGGCTGAGCCGCACCATCTCCTGTACGAAGACCTGCTTTTGCTTGTCATCGAGGCTCGAATAGAGGGGCTCGGCGGCGTCGGCGACATTGCGTTGGTCGGCAGCGCGGTCGATGAGGAATTGGGCCTCGTTGCGCATCTGCTCGACGATGTCGTCGGGCGGATCCCGCTTGGCGCGCGCAACCCGCAGGTTGAGCCGCTCGGCACCGTTATGCCCGAGGTAGTGCATGGCGCTCGAGAAGCCGTACCAGTGCTTCTCCTGGTCAGGCGTGAGGTTCAGTTCGGCCTTGATCCGCTCGATGTAGGAGTCGCTGTTGGTGACGATCTGGTCGGCGGTCAATTGCGGCGCGCCGGTCTGGGTGAGGACCGTGACATCCTTGTCCTGCGGCGCGTTCTTCGCCTCCTTGCTCGCCTTGGCGCCCTTGCCTGACTTGGCGCTCTTGGCGTCCTTGTCCTTGCCGGCACCCTGCTTGGCGTCCTTGGCAGCGTCCTTGCTCGAGTCCTTGCTCGGATCTTTGGCGGCAGGCGCCTGATTGCCATTATTGCCAACGCCGAGCACGCCGGTGAAGACACCGACCACACCGCCGATCGCGCCGCCGAGCACGCCGCCGACCGGACCAGCCGCCTTGTTCCCCGCCGCGGCTCCTTCCTGAACCCCCTTGACCAGGCCTTGAGCGTTCGCCACCGCGGCTGCGCCGAGCAACATCACGAGAACGGACCCCAGCGCGAACCATCGTCGCAGGTTAAGCCGCGCGGGAGGCGCCGGGTTGATCATTCTGGTCTCCATCTCGATTTGTCGGGCTGTTGGGGGTGAGAACCCCTCGCCAGTTGCAACTCTATCGTTTTCACCGCTTCGAGGTCTAGCCGCCGCAAATGCTATCCACGCCCGAAAAGTGTTTGGCGCGAGGCGCTTATGCAGGCTTATTCGAAACTGCGGCGTATTTGCGCATGTATCGCCCGGGCGGACGGCGCAAAGTGTGCGTCGCAAAACGGCCGAGCGTGGTTCATGGCCCGCGCACGACCATCGAGCGCACTGCCGCGTTCCCGGACACAACGTTAGTTCTAGGCGCAAGCCGTTCGGCTTTCTCGACAGACGCCATCAATCATGATCTGATCGCGCTACCAATTTGCCTTCGAAGCCGACGGCATCAATAAGAAACGTCGAACAAGAAACTTTCAAAAACAAAATCAAAAGTAGAACTCGGAAGAGTTCAGAGGAAACGCCAGAACAATAAAACACCCAAGCGAGGAAACGAGATGTCACGCAAGACACTGACGCGACGTCAATTTGTGGCTGCCACTGCAATGTCCTCTGCGGCGCTGATCACGGCGCCCTATGTCCGGGGCGCCTACGCCGCCGGTAAGCTCTCGATCGGCTTCTGGGACCACTGGGTGCCGGGCGCCAACAAGGCCTCCACCGACCTCGTCAACGAATGGGCGGCGAAGGAGAAGGTCGAGGTCTCCATCGACTACATCACCAGCAACAACAAGAAGCTCGAACTGACCGTCGCCGCCGAGGCGCAGGCGAAATCCGGTCACGACATTCTCCAGATGCCGACCTGGTGGCCGCACGCCTATGCGGACCAGCTCGAGTCGGTCAGCGACATCATGGAGCCGATCATCAAGCAGAACGGCGAGGTGAACGGCACGACCAAATATCTCGGCCAGGCCGGCGGCAAATGGCTTGCCGTCCCTGCCACCGTCGGCAGCCAGATCAAGGGCCCCTGCTCGCGCATCGACCTGATGAAGAAGCATGCCGGCATCGACGTTCAGGAGATGTATCCGGCCGGTGGCGTGCCCAAGGACGAGAACTGGACGATGGACGCCTTTCTCAAGGCCGCCGAAGCCTGCAACAAGGCCGGCGTCCCGTTCGGGATCGGACTCGGCGAGACCACCGACAGCGTCGATACCGCTGGCGCGATCTTCCAGTCGTTCGGCGCCGAGCTCGTCAACGCCAAGGGCGACATCACCGTAAAGACTGACGCCGTGCGTCAGGCTCTCGAATTCTACAAGAAATTGATCGCGGTGCTTCCGGCGGATGCGGCCTCCTGGGATGATGCGTCCAACAACAAATGGCTGATCTCAGGCCGCGGTGCACTGATCCTGAATCCGCCGAGCTCATGGGCCGTCGCCAAACGCGACGCACCACAAGTCGCCGAGCAATGCTGGACGCACGGCATGCCGGCCGGTCCGAAGGGCCGTTTTGCACCCTTCCTGCCGTATTTCTGGGGCGTCTGGGCGTTCGGCAAGAACAAGGAAGCCGCCAAGAGCCTGCTGACCCATCTGTCGCAACCGTCATCGATCGAAAAGTTCGTCGCGGCGAGCGGCGGCTACGATCTCCCGGCTTTCGCGAACATGACGAAGCTGAAGACGTGGGCTGAGGAAGGGCCGCCGAAGGGCACGCTCTATAGCTATCCCGACCCACATGGCCGCCAGACGATGTCGATCGCGGCCTCGCCGGCGCCGCCGAAGATCGCACAGCAGATCTACTCCCAGGCGACGCTGACCAAACTGGTGCTGCGTTACGCACGGGGCGAGACCATCGAGCAGGCGCTCGCCTGGGCCGAGGGCGAGTGCGAAGGCTTCATGCGGAGCTGATGCCGGGCATGTGCCGTGGCGGTTCACGCGTTCGCGCGTGAGCCGTCCGGGATTCACCCTTTCCATCGCCTTCCAAGGGATGCCGACCGATGCGGGCGGCTTCCCTTTCTAACGTCCCGTAAGAAAGTCTGACCATGGCCGATGTCGTCGTTCAGCAAGCTCGCTCCGTCCGTGCCGCGAGCCCGCGCAAACGGGCGAGCCTCAAAAATGCACTCCGGCGGAAGTCGACGATGGCGTTCTTCCTGACGCTGCCGCTGATTCTCCTGATCGCGCTGTTCGTGCTCTATCCTGCCTTCTACTCGATGCATCTCGCCACGCTGAACAAGTCGATGCAGAAGTTCGTCGGCTTGAGCAATTTCACCTTCCTGTTCAAGCGCGACACCTTCTGGATGGTGGTGAGGCAATCCTGCATCTTCGCCCTCACCGCGGTGTTCTTCAAAGCGCTGATGGGCTTCATTGTCGCTCATTTCGTCCACAACCTTCCGGCCAAGGGCCAGCGCAAGTGGCGCGGCATGCTGCTGGTGCCCTGGGTGATCCCGCCGGCGATGAGCACCCTGGCCTGGCTGTGGCTGTTCGATCCCTCCTACAGCGCCTTCAACTACACGCTGTCGTTCTTCGGTGTCGGCCCGATTCCCTGGCTTGGCGACACCTTCTGGGCCCGTTTCTCCGTCATTCTCGTCAACGTCTGGTACGGCGCACCGTTCTTCATGATCATGTATCTGGCCGCGCTTAAATCGGTGCCGGACCAGCTCTACGAGGCTGCCGCCATTGACGGCGCCAATTGGTGGCAGAAGATCTGGCACATCACCCTGCCGATGATGCGCAACATCATCGCCATCACGACGCTGTTCTCGTTGATCGTCACCTTCGCCAATTTCGACATCGTGCGCATCCTGACCTCGGGCGGCCCGTTGGATTCGACGCATCTGTTCGCCACCTGGGCCTTCCAAGTCGGAATCCAGAGCAGCGATATTCCGCTCGGCGCATGCGTCTCGCTGTTCATGGTACCGATCCTCGCAGTCGCGGCGATCTTCATCCTGCGCGATGTCAACAAACGTGGGAACGAAGCCTGATGAGCACGCTTGCAATCGACAAGGGCGGTCCCACGCGCAAGGTCAAGTACCGGAGCATGAGCCGGGATCGGACCTGGGCGCTGCGCTGGTCCTACTTCTTCCTGGTGCTGTTCGCGATTTTTTCGCTCGTCCCGCCGATCTACATGCTGATCACTTCCCTCAAGAGCAGCGCGGAGATTTCGGCGGCGACCAATCCCTGGTGGGTATTTCATCCCACCCTGGCGAACTACGTCGAGCTGTTGACGTCGAACCAGTTTTTGCGCTTCTTCTGGAATTCGGCGGTCGTCTCCATCGTCGTTGTGTGCGTCACCATGCTGATCAGCATTCCTGCGGCCTTCGCGCTGGCAAGGATGAAGTTCTGGGGCTCGACGACGCTCGCGACCGGTGTTTTTCTGACCTACCTGGTTCCGGACAGCCTGTTGTTCATTCCGCTGTTCAAAATGCTCGCAGCGGTCCAGGACATCACCGGCATCACGCTCCTCAACCGATGGTACGTGCTGCTGTTCATCTATCCGACGCTGACCGTGCCGTTCTGCACCTGGATCATGATCGGTTATTTCGCCTCGATCCCGAAGGAGCTGGACGAGGCGGCTCTCATCGACGGCGCCTCATGGCTCCAGACCCTGACGCGGATTTTCATCCCCGTCGCCCTGCCCGGCCTGATCGCGGCGACCATCTTCGCCTTCACTGTCTCATGGGCGCAGTTCCTCTATCCCCTGGTGTTCACGACATCCATCGACCAGCTCGTGCTGCCGGTCGGCATCACCACCACGCTGATCAAGGGCGACGTCTTCAATTGGGGTCAGATCATGACCGGCGCGCTGCTGGGCGCGGCCCCGCCGCTGATCATCTACGCCTTCCTGATGGACTATTACATTGCCGGCCTGACCGCCGGCGCGACAAAGGGTTGATGTCTTATGGCTGAAGTTGCGTTGCGGAAGGTCGTCAAGCGTTACGATGAGGTCGAGGCGGTGCGCGGCATCGATCTCGACATCTCGGACCATGAGTTCATCGTGCTGGTGGGGCCATCGGGCTGCGGCAAGTCGACGACATTGCGGATGATCGCGGGACTCGAGGACATCACCGACGGTGACATCATGATCGGCGGGGACGTCGTCAACGACGTGCCGCCGAAGGACCGCGACATTGCGATGGTGTTTCAGAACTACGCGCTCTATCCGCACATGACCGTCGCGGAGAACATGTCGTTCGGGTTGCGGCTCAAGCACTATCCCAAAGCCGAAATCAAGGCGCGGGTGACCGAGGCCGCCCGCCTCCTCGACATCACCGACCTGATCGACCGCAAGCCGAAGCAGCTCTCCGGCGGTCAGCGCCAGCGCGTCGCCATGGGGCGGGCGATCGTGCGCAACCCAAAAGTCTTCCTGTTCGACGAGCCGCTATCCAATCTGGACGCCAAGCTGCGCGTGCAGATGCGGATCGAGATCAAGAAGGTGCACCAGAAGGTGCGTACCACGACGGTCTACGTCACCCACGACCAGGTCGAGGCGATGACGCTGGCAGATCGCGTGGTGGTGATGAACAAGGGCCGCATCGAGCAGATCGGCACCCCGAACGAGCTCTACCACAAGCCGGCGACGCGCTTCGTCGCGGGCTTCATCGGCTCACCGGCGATGAACTTCATTCCGTGCCGGCTCGAGGACGTCGGCGGCAAGCTCAACATCCGCCTGACGGACCGCATCTCGTTCCCGTTGCCGTCGGCCCGCGCCGCCCGTTACAGCGCGCTGCCCCGAGCCGAAAACCTGTTGCTCGGCATCCGTCCCGAACATCTCACGGAATCGCATGCCCATCTGGAGCCGGGAGTCGAGACCTTCGACACTGTGCTTGATGTCACCGAGCCAATGGGAATGGAGACGCTGGTCTATTTCGGCCTGGAAGGCACGCCAATTTGCGGCCGTGTCGATCCCAATGCGGGCGCCAAGGACGGCGGCCCCATGCGTTTGGCGATGGACCTCAACAATATGCACCTGCTAAACGAGGCGACCGGCGTCGTATTGTGACGACCGGTCGGGAAACTCGCGCAGGTAGGAACGATGTCGACCAACAAGAAGAAAATCTTTGTCACGCAAACTTTGTCGCAAGGGGCGCGCGCCCTCCTCACCCAGCGAGATGACATCGAGCTCATCGAGTTTCCGAACCTGATCTCCGCTAGGGATTTCGAGGCCTTGCTGAAGAGCCACGCGCCGGTCCATGGCGTGGCGCTCGGCGCCACCGCTTTCGGCGAGACCGAGCTCGAAGCCTCAAAGGATATGAAGGTGGTGACCCGGATCGGCGTCGGCTACGACGCCGTCGACGTTCCCGCCCTCTCCCGCCGCAAGGTGCCGCTGATGGTCGCGGGCAGCGCGAACTCGCCCTCCGTCGCCGAGCAGGCGCTGTTCATGATGCTGACACTGGCCAAACGCGCGCAGGAGATGCACGCCTGCGTCAAGGACGGCAAATGGGCCGACCGCCTCGGCATGCTGCCGTTCGATCTCTACGGCAAGACCGTCCTCATCATCGGCTTCGGCCGCATCGGCACCCGCACCGCCAAGCGCTGCCTGGCGATGGACATGAATGTGCAGGTCTATGATCCCTACAAGGGAGTCGCAGAGATCAAGGCGGCAGGCTGCGAGCCGGTCGCCGATCTCGATGCCGCGCTGCCACACGCCGATTTCGTCACCATCCACTGCCCGAAGACGCCGGAGACTGTCGGCCTGTTCGACGCGGCGCGGATCGGACGGATGAAGCCGAAATCCTACCTCATCAACACCGCGCGCGGCGGCATCGTGAAGGAGGCGGCGCTGTACGACGCACTGGTCTCGGGCAAGCTCGCCGGTGCCGGCATCGACGTGTTCGAGGTCGAGCCGCCGCCGGTCAGCAACGCGCTGTTCGCGCTGCCCAACGTCATCATGGCCCCGCATGTTGCGGGCGTCACGGTCGAGGCGGTGAGCCGGATGAGCGAGCAGACCGCGCGAAACATTCTGAGTGTGCTGGACGGCGATCCCATCCGGCAGAACATCATCAATCAGGATGTCCTGGGCTGAGTATTTCCAGGGCGGCCCGGCCGCCCCCCGCCTTCGGAACGCCAGAATGAGTCCCATTTTGGTGCAGATCGAGCCCTCACTCAGCCTTAATCAAACCCGCGTAATAGGTCCGGCCGCGGCGGCAATGGGACAGACTTGCCGGCCGCGTCGAGCTGGAGGATGGACCCTTGTCAGAGATCGACCCGACCGACCACGCGTTGGCAACCATCGCCAGCATCCTGGAGCACCCTGAACCCGTCCTCGTCGTGCGCGAGACCGAGACCGTGCGCGAGACCGAAACCGTGACCGTGACCGAAATGGTGGTTGCTGGTGAGCATGGGGTCGCCGACGAGCACCCGTTAGTCGACGAGCACCCGATGGTCGATGAGCATCCCGTCGTCGAGGAGCAGCCGCTGGTGCCGGAGCACACCGATGCCGACGGCTACAGCAAGGTCGGGCCCGGGCCGATGGTGGCGATCCGTCTGAAATGGACGGTCCATCGCGGCGATGACGGCCAGTTCTACGTCCACGAGACCATCGGCGAGCAGTCCGTGCCCGTGGTCAGCGGCCCGATGACCGGCGAAGCCGCAGTGCATTTCGTCGACGCGCACGAGGACGAGGCACATCGGCGCTTCGAAGAGCTGCGCAGCGAGATCGCTGGCCGCAGCTCGCTCGCCGATTACGAGCGCAAGGGCGAAGCCTAGCGCGCTTTCGAACGAAGTGGATGCCGGTTCGGCCTATCGTCGTCCGAGATAATCCTTCTTCACGAGCTCGACGCCTGCGTGCCGCAACAGGTCGTAGGCGGTCGTGACGTGAAAGAAGAACTGCGGGACGCTGAAGGTCAGCAGCAGCGTCCGCCCGGTGAAGGGCAACTCGGTCCCGTTCTTCAGCCTGAAGAAGACATTCCGTTCCGCCGCAGCATTGATCTCCGCGCGCGGCAGGCCTTCGATGAACTCGATTGACGTCGCGATGCGGGCCTGGAGTCCGGCCATGTCGTGCTCCAGCATCGGCAGCATCACCGGCTCGCGGTCGGCCAGCAAGGCCGCGGCGACCGTGGCATGGCGGCAGGCCTCGCCGATCTGTTGCGCCAGATCGTACATGTCGGGCGCAATGCGCATGCCGAGCAGGACGGCTGGATTGAACTTCCGGGCTTCGGCATAGGCTAAGCCCTTGTCGAGCAGTGCGGACAGGTTGCGCAGATACGGCACGAAGACGCCAACCGAGGCGTCATGCATCGAGATCGTCACTTCAGAATTCCCTTCAATTCCGCCTCGCCAGCGACGGGCATCTGGTCTAAATCCAAGCCTCAAGACAGGCATCGAGAGCTGCACAATGACAGCTCGGGCATGGGTGGAAAAGAGATGATCGTTCGAATGACCAGTCGAATTTTGGCGACTTTGGCCGTGGTCCTGCTGGCAAACGTTTCGGCCCACGCGCAGCCGGCGGCGCCGTCCCGCCTCGACGAGATCGTCAAGCGCGGCACTTTGCGCGTCGGCATGACAGGCGACTACAAGCCCTTCACCTATCTCGACAAGACGACGCAGCAGTTCAACGGCTTCGACGTCGACATGGCGGAGGCGCTCGGCAAAGCGCTCGGCGTCAAGGTCGAATTCGTGCCGACGGCATGGCCGAAGCTGATGAAGGATTTCGAGGCCGACCAGTTCGACATCGCCATGGGCGGCGTCTCGGTCACGCTCGACCGGCAGAAGAAGGGTTTCTTCTCCACGCCGATCATGCGCGAGGGCAAGACGCCGATCGCGCGCTGTGCCGACGTCGCCAAATACCAGAGCATCACCGACATCGACAAGAAGGGCACCCGCGTGATCGTCAATCCCGGCGGCACCAACGAGCGCTTCGCGCGTGCCAACATCAAGGAAGCCGACATCACGGTCTTCCCGGACAACACCGTGATCTTCGACGAGATCGCCAAGGGCAATGCCGACCTGATGATGACGGACGCCTCCGAGACGCGCTACCAGCAGAAGCAGCATCAAGGCGTGCTCTGCGCGGTGCACCCCGACAAGCCGTTCGACTTCTCCGAGAAGGCCTATTGGCTCCAGCGCGACATGGCGCTGAAGGCGTTCGTCGATCAATGGCTGCACATTTCCATGCAGGACGGCAGCTACAAGAAGATCTACGCCGCCTGGTTCGATTAGGGACCGCGTCCTCCTGTCGCTTGCCCCGGCCAAACTTTGGACCGGCTGCGGTGTTATTGAACCCGAAACCGCCGGACCACGACTCATACGGTGACAGTGATCTAGATCACTTTTTGCGATCGAACCGGGGCGTAGCGTCGGTCCGGGGACCACCTGTTTCAGGAGACGCGAAATGAGGAAGCTGTTGGCCACGGCCGCATTCCTTCTGGCGAGCACCGCTGCGCAGGCGCAGTACACCTTCGACTATGGCGGGCGTACTATCCGCATCGATCCCGACCGCGGCACGGTGCAAATCCCGGGCGTCTACGACAACACCGGCCAGGGCAAGGCGAAGAAAACCAAGAACGATGCCAAGGGGGCTCCAAAAGCGGACCCGCAGGCACCGCAACAAGCCAAGGCTGACCCGCAGGCCCCCGCCAATCCGGCGCCGGCCCCGGCACCTGTCACGGCGCCGCCGGCGGCCGAGCAAGCCCCCGTCCAAGCCCCCATCCAAGCTCCCGTGGCCGTCGCGCCTCCTGCCCCGCCGCCGCCTCCGGCCGCCACGGCCAACAATGCTCCGGCCGAAGACGCGCTAGTGCCGCCGCCTCAGCCGACCCCGAGTGCTGCCCCGACCGTGGCGGCAGTCCCGCCCGCACCGCCTCCGCCGCCCGCCCCGACGGTCGCAGCAGCGCCTCCGGCTCCGCCTCCCGTTCCGGCACCTGCGCCCGCCCCCGTTCAGTCGGCTGCCGTCGCGCCACCGGCTCCCGCAACCGCGCCTACGCGCGATCTCAATTCACCGCTCGGCGTCTGGCTCACCGAGGAGAAGGAGGGCAAGGTCCGGATCGAGCAATGCGGCAGCAATCTCTGCGGCTACTCGGTCGATTCGAAATCGAACCAGAATGGTGAG
This sequence comes from Bradyrhizobium sp. Ken51, assembly GCF_055807435.1. Taxonomy (NCBI): domain Bacteria; kingdom Pseudomonadati; phylum Pseudomonadota; class Alphaproteobacteria; order Hyphomicrobiales; family Nitrobacteraceae; genus Bradyrhizobium; species Bradyrhizobium sp. Ken51. Next base: position 85,660 of record NZ_JBVVPB010000013.1, read on the forward strand.
CAGGTTCTGATCAACATGAAGCCCGGCAAGGACCAGAACAAGGACCAGAAATGGTCCGGCCGCATCCTCGATCCGAACTCCGGCTCGACCTACGATTCAACCATCGCGCTGAAGGGCACCGATCGCCTGCGCGTACAGGGCTGCGCCTTCGGCGGCATGTTCTGCGGCGGCCAGACCTGGACGCGGGTGAACTGAAGGTCCTGTCACGCGCGCGTGACACGGTGGGATTGAGCGTTACCCTGCGCCAGCGGGCAACGAGGATTGCCGCTGCGCCTGTGCTTGCCCGGCAAAGACACAGCGTCGGACCCGATCGCTGAAATTCAGGCCGTTTCTGTGAACTAGTTAATACTAGGACGGCCGCGATCGCCTCTAGCTTAGGTTGAACGACGAAATTCCGCGGTCAAAAGTCGCCTTGGCGCCTCTGATCCCGCCGATGCGCTCAGACCGACAGCCCTCGAATTTTTGTGCCGGCTCAAGCACCTTATCGTTTCGCTCCACAGTTGCGTTAGCGAGGTTGTTATGGAGGAACTCCGTGCAGCGCCATCGCTCATCTCAGGTGACTGGGACCAGGATTACTTGAAAACTGAGCAAGGTATCCGGCGCCATGTGATCGGCGCGCTCAGGAGCAGGCAGAACGGCCTGAAGACCGCGCTCAAGCCCCTCGTCGACGAGCTGGCCCGAATGCTCGTTTCGGAGTTTGGTCTGGCCGCCGAAGCCGTCGACAAGATCCTTCAATCGCAAACCACGCTCCTGAGTGTGCTTTCCGATCGGTACGACGCGCTCGATGAGGCCGCGCATCACAGCGACATCCCGTTCGTCGAACTGGCAGGCGATGGCCGCATCGTCTATGCGAATGCGGCGTTCGACAAGCTCGTTCCCGACGGCCGCAACGCTCCGTTTCCCCGGCTATTCGGGTCCCGTGCGGCCGACGTGGGCGCAGCCCTCAAGGCAAACCACAACACAAGCCTGCGCGTAGACATCCGGACCAATAAGTTGATCCGCCAGGTCAGGGTCGAGATCGGCCCGCTGCGCGACGAAGACGGGCAGCAAGGCAATTATGCCCTCCTCCTGGATCAGAGCGCCGAACGGAGCCGCCTTGACGCCTTGCAGGACGGCGTGCTCAGGACCGATCGGGCGGGCAAGATCCGGTTCGCAAACGAGCGAGCCGTGCAGATTCTCGGGTTCGCCGAGGCGGCTCTCAAGGAGATGTCGCTGTCCGATGTCTTCGCGCCCGACGACGAAGGCACGACGAGCCGGTTTGACGAATGGATCGGCACACAAACGGGATTTACGGATTTCGTGCGGCTTCGCCCGATGGATGGCCGTTCCGTTCTGGCGAGAGTCAGTGCAGCGCCGTACATGGAGGAACAGAATAGCTCGACCGGGCTGTTGTTGTTGTTCGCTCCCCTCAACGAGGATTTGGCGCGCCAGCAGCTGAAGACCGTTCTTGCCGAGCACGCAGACCCGCAAGAGATCATCGAGGCCATGCTGCGGGTCGTCGAAAAGGTCATTCCGTTCGAGATGTCTGCATTCGGGGTCTACAACGACCTCAGCGACCATTGGCGAGCGCTCACCGTCTTTCCTAAACCTCGCTGGGAGTGGAGTACACGCTGGTTCAAGGTAACGGCCGATGTGATTCAATGGCTCGAACAGGGCAAGACGTGGAATAACGACCTGAGCAAATTCGTCGAGCAGCTCAACCCGGAGGAAAAGGACAACCCCGTCAGCAAGGCGATCCTCTCCGACGATTTCAAATCGATGGTTGTGTTGCCGATTCGGAAGGCGGGCGGCCGGTTCGGAAGCTCGCTGGCTCTCATGTCCCGTAACCACAAATATACGGCCGCCGACCTCCGGACCCTGCAGAATCTCGGAGTCGAGGAAATCCTGCAGGCTGCGGACGCGGCCATCGAGCACGCTCAGGCGCGCGCCTTGCGCGAGCTCAAGGACAATTTGAACAAGGCGCCCAGCGCCCGCACCATTGCCACACTGCTGGCGACCGGCACGACACAATGCTTCGGCTGGGAGTACGTCGGTGTATTCCGGGTGGACCGCGCCCGTGGCAAGTTCGTGCTGGTCGCCGAGCACGTCAAGAACGACCGAAACCTGCTCGTGAAGTCCGCCGCCCAAAAGTCCGAATACATCCAGGACCTATCCAGCGGAATGCTCGGCAGCTGTCTCGTCCAGCGGTCCATTCTTGTCGTTCCAGACATCAGCGATTCCAAGCGGAACTACGGCTTCATTCAGACCGCGCCGGATCAGCGATCCGCGATGACCGTCCCCCTCTTCGTGAATGGCAAGATCGAGATGATCCTCGATATGGAATCTTCGGAATCCAACGCCTTTCTCGGACCCGATCGCGAAGCGGCCCGCGGACTCGCCGCCGACTGCGAGCAGATTTTTGCGGCGCGCTGGCACGAAGCGATCGAGCTGGCGCTTATGAACAGGATTGAGCAGGCGGCGGTCATCGTCGACGCGGTCGGCAAGATCTGTCACATGAATGTCGCGGCCGAGAGCATTTTTGGTCAGGCACGAGACCGCGAACTCGTGTCGTTCGGGGCACGAGACGAAGATATCGAGGAACTGTCGCAATCTGGTATCCAGCACCGACTTCACATCCACCTGACGATCGGCGAGGCACCGCGCACCGAGGTGACCACCCTTGCAAACCGCGAGCCGTTGAATGACGACTATGGCCACCACCTATGGCTGTTCACGAGCCTCGCCGATCAAAGCCGAGAGAGCGACTGGGGATATCTGGAGGAGACGGTCACGGCTGTTGCGCGCGAGACCCGGGCTCCCCTGCTCATGGCCGATGGTTTGTTGCGCAGCGCCCAGTCCCTTCTAAGCAAACCCGAACTGATGAGAAATTGCGCCAACATGCTGGAGCAGGCGGCCAATCATCTCCTGAAGGCTGATCTCACCTTCGAACGTCTGTCCGAACGTTTGACCGTGCAGCAGACGCCGCAGGAGGCACCGACCTCGTTCAACGTATTGGAAGCGCTCTATCACGAGATCGAGGGCCTTCCCGTCGACGATCGTGACGCGATCGATATAGAGGGCGACATCACGGACGAAGCTCGTCTGATCGTCAGCGGCTGGCTGGAGCGATTGAGCTTCGCATTTCGTTCGGCGCTCAGCTCGCTTCTTTCGCTCCGCGTCGCCCCGACCGATCGGCTCACCGTGACCATCGCGGAACGACCACCGCATCGTCTGTTCGTATCCATGCGCATCCCTGCGGTCACCGCGCAGCCGCTGGATCCGTCGGCCGCCGATCTGATCGAGCGGAGTCAGTCCCGGGCTCGGCAAATGGCCAGCGTCGCCGTAGAGGCGATACAGAAAGCCGTCGAGCAGCATGACGGGAGCTTGACCGAACTGGACGGCATGGGATTCGAATTCGACTTGCCATTATGTGCGCAGGAGGCATCAGCATGACCGCAAGGATAGCGATAGCCACGGCCGAACCGGGCATGTTCGAAACACTGCGCACGCATCTGCTCGCGGCAGGCGTCGATCCCGAGAACCTGCACGACAAGCAGCTGATGACTACGGACCAGACCAACGAGTGGCTCATTGCGAACGACACCGAGTTGCTCGTCCTCGATGCCGGATTGCCGATGGACCCGCGCGTCCATCGCGACACGCGAACGACAGTCGCCGCGCAGGATTTGCTCAGCACCGTCGTGCAGGCCCGAGACCCTCACACGTCCGTCCTCGTCATCGCTCCGTCGTTCGGGGCCTGCCCTGATCTCGAGCAGGAGTGCAGCAGAGCCGACAACGCTCTGATCCTGCCAATGGACGCCCTGCAGCTCCACCGGCATCGAATCCTCAGGCCGTTCATTGCGATGCTGACCGGGCATCCCGATGAGAAGGGCGCCATTCCTGGCGCGTTCCGGGTGATCGAAACGGAAATCCATAGCGCCAAGGTAGAATGCCGTCTCGGAACCGGCGACGACGGCTCGCCAATGCTGCGCTGGAACACAGTCAGCGATCTGGATGATCTGAAGTCTGCCGCCCGGGATTATGGGCGGGACGAGATACCCCAGGACCGCGCGGATGCGGGTCACTGGATCGGCACCAGCCTGCCCAAGAACTGGCTCGCCCAGACGCGGGGTGTCGGAACACGGCTGTTCAAGAGCTTCGTCGTCAAGGCGATCGGCGAGCACCTGTTTTCGCAGATCGAGAGGGCGGCCGGTGGGCTGGCAGGACTGTCGTTCCGCTTCGTGATCAACGATGCCGGATATTATCCTGTCCCCTTCGAGGCGAGCGTGCGGTATCTCGCTGAAGAGAACGGGCCATTCGTGCTTCTTCATGCCCCGATCGTCCGACGCGTGCCGTCGGTTATTCGGCTGCAGAGAGGGGCGAGAGCCGAGCGCGGGCGCATCGAGCCAGGCTCGAGGCTCATGTTCGTTCGCTCGCAGGTCGGCGAGCACCCAGACCGCAAGCTCGAACGGGTGATCTGTGACGGCAAGACGTTCGACAAGCTCGGCAATATCGACGTTGAACTCCGATACCTGAAGGAATTGGCCGCCACAGGGTGCTTCGAGCTGGAGGTTGTCGACCTCTCCGGCACTCCCGGCAATGAGGCCGTGCCCCATTTGCTGCAGCGGCTTGCTCATTTTCGGCCGTCGATCCTCCACTACGCCGGCCATGCCTGGAGTGACGGCCAGAAAACCGTGTCTCTCGTCCTTCCCGGCACAAGGCCGGAAGAAGCGATCGGGCTGAAGCTCGACAGAATGGTCGCATCCGAAGGTCTTTCGTCGACCACGCTGGTCTATCTCTCCGCTTGCCGCGGCATCTCCAGGGGCAGCGTGCAACAGCTGGTGATGAACGGAATCCCCTATGCCTTGGGATTCCGCTGGAACGTGGAGGATGACCGCGCGCCTCATTTCGCCAAGGCGTTCTACAGCGAACTGCATGAAACGCGGTCCGTTTGCCTTGCGTTCCGGAAGGCATGCCGAGCTTCTTGGGAGCGTCTCGCCGACGACGAGGACAGCCCGATCTGGCTTTCGCCCATCTTGCTCGCGCAGTCGACGGATTGGGCAACACGCTGCAATTGAGCCGAGATCGGATCCTGTCATGACTGTCTGGACCACATTCAAGAACACTGTCGAACATTGGGCGAGCCGCGAATTGAAGCGTCCCTATGTCGGCTATGTGCCCGCTTCTGGCGACAACGCGATTTCGACGGGAGCAGCCTTCGTTCCCGAAGCAAGCTACTTCGGACTCCGCATGGTCGAGATGGGACTGAGCGAAGGCGGCAAATTCTTCAGTTCGTTCCTGCCGCTTGGCGTCGTCCTGACGGAGTTCAGCTTTGGCGACGGCCGGCAGCGCAGGCCGACGATCTTGAGCAATGACGAGATCGCCGCCCAACTCAAGTCCGCGGGGGCGGCTGCTCCGGGCTATATCGAGTTCAGGAATATCTACGCCGTCAGGCGCGCGCCCATGAAGGAAGACAATCTGTCCCTGTTCGTGGGCCTGTTCCGCCTGCCCTACCATGACGTCGCCCAGCAAATCCTGCAACTTGCGGCCGACCTGACGACGCAGACCGGGCTGGTGCCCGGCGTGTCGGAGGGCGTGCGTGTCGCAGAAAAAGTCTACGACCGCGTCGCTGGCTTGTTCGGACTCAACATCGTCACGCCACTGTTGTCCTATGCGGACGGAAACGCGCTCGGCCGCAGCGGCTATCTCCTGGTCGCAGGCCCCGAACTCGACGAGGCCGCGGCAAAGCGATTGGTCGTCACCGACGACCAGCTGTTGTCGGACGGCAAGCGTGTCGCCGGATTGAACTACTGTCTGCTCGCCGTCGAGTTTACGGGCACTCTGTTCGCCGACGGACCGGACACGATCAATCCGCTGACGCAGCTGGGCTTCCATCGGCGCTGGCAAGACGTCGCACGCGTCGTCATGATGCGAGATTTCGACCGTGCAGAGGAGCAGATGCTGGCGTTGCGCTCCGAGGTCATCACGTCGCCGGAATTGGCTGAAAACGATCGCCTCATCGCCATCGGCGCCTACCAAACGAGCTTCGACAAGCTCGTCGAACGAATGACGCCGAAAAACGCCCACCGCGGCTCACGGGGACCTCTCTTGAACGGAGCCCTCGGCAAAAGCGCAACGCCGGCCGTGGCGCAGGTTCTGGGAGGGATGCAGCTCAGCCTCCTCTCCGGCGTCACCGGAGCCCCGGACGATCCGGACAGACTTTTCGCATCCGAGGCGTCCGAATTGAGGAAAACGATCGCCAAGGTGGCGCGGGTCGATGCCAACTCCGCCGTTGCGCTAGCGCGCGTGCTCGATCGCACTTCGACGTCAAAATGACCGTTTATGGCAGGCCCGTCCGGGCTTGAAGCCGAGCAAACCCATTCCGACACCCCGGAACACTGCTCCGGTGAGGTGCGTGACGCCCCTCACATCGTCCGCCCGCCGCGTCTGTCATGGTGCCCCCGGATCAACCCAAGGGGCGTGTCATGAACGGATTTCGCAAGGGTCTCTTCGTCACCATTGTCGCCATCGCCTTCCCGCTGACGCAGGCAGGCGCGGCCACCTCCACCTTTGACGGCGCATGGAATGTCCGCATCTCGTCATCGAGCGAGACCTGCGGCAACGGCGCAACGGTCGCGATCGGGATCAGCAACGGCCAGATCGCATCGAGCAGCGCCGTGGTGTCCGCGTCGGGCCGCGTCGCGGACGCCGGCAGCATCAACGTCACCTTGAGCACCGGCATCAAGCGCGCCGTCGGCTTCGGCCGGCTCAGCGGCACCTCTGGCTCCGGCACGTGGCGCGGCAGCATGTGCAAGGGCACGTGGACGGCGGAGCGGATGTAAGTGCTCTTGTCCCGGACGCGGTGCAGCGTGCAACGCTGCTCCGCAGAGCCGGGACCAAGCATTCTTCGTGGGTCCCAAATCGCTGAGTCCCGGATCGGCGCCGCATCGCCTTGCGGCGACGCGTCTTGTCCGGAACACGAGACGCTAGCCGACCGGAGCCCCATACTCGACGTCGGTCACCGGCTCCAACCAGGTCGAGAACACGCCGTCGAGCGCTTCCTGCATGGCGATGTGGGTCATGCCGTTGGTCGGCGACCCGCCGTGCCAGTGCAGCTCGCCCGGTGGAATCCAGACGGTGTCGCCCGGACGGATTTCGATGACAGGCCCGCCCTTGGTCTGGACCCGCCCGACCCCCGAAATCACATAGAGCGTCTGCCCAAGCGGATGGTGATGCCAGTTGGTGCGCGCACCCGGCTCGAACGAGACGCGCGAGCAGTTCAGCCGCGCCGGCGCGGGCGCCATGATGACGGGGTCCTGCCAGACCGTGCCGGTGAAGTGTTCCCCGGGCGCACGACGGGTCGGCCGCGTGCCTGCAACAGTGATCTCCATTGGATTTACCTCACTTCTTTCCCGGTCACTTCTTGCTTGCGGCGTAGCGCGCCTTGGTCTCGGCGTTCATGGGATAGAGGCCCGGGAGCACCGCGCCATTGTTCACCTCGTTGACGATCCAGGCTTCCATCCGCTCCTGCTCGACACCCTCGTTGAGCACGTGCTCGAGCATCGCCTGCGGGATCAGCACGCAGCCGTCCTGGTCGGCGACCACGATGTCGTTCGGGAAGACCGCAACGCCGCCGCAGCCGATCGGCTCGCCCCAGCCGACGAAGGTCAGACCGGCAACTGACGGCGGCGCGGCATAGCCGTCGCACCAGACCGGCAGATTAGTGCCGAGCACGCCCTCCACGTCACGCACGACTCCATCGGTTACGAGTGCGGTGACGCCGCGCTTCATCATGCGCGCGCACAGGATGTCGCCGAAGATGCCGGCGTCGGTAATGCCCATGGCGTCGACCACGGCGACGCAGCCCTCCGGCATCGCCTCGATCGCGGTGCGGGTCGAGATCGGCGACGACCAGGATTCCGGCGTCGCCAGATCCTCGCGCGCCGGCACGAAGCGCAGCGTGAAGGCCGGTCCCACCAGGCGCGGCAGACCCGGGCGCAGCGGACGCGCGCCGCGCATCCAGATGTTGCGCAGGCCCTTCTTCAGCAGGACCGTTGTGATGGTGGCAGTGGTGATGCCGGCGAGGGTCTTGCGGGCTTCGGGGGACAGCGACATGGAAACAGACGAGCTCCGGATGGGCGGGAAAGAACGCGCGCATCTTGCGGGGTGCGGGCCTTGCGTCAAGGGCCAACAAGCTACCAATCATGCAGGGCCGCAGCGCTGTTATGCGTCGCGATAACAAGGCATTATCGTCTCCCCCTGCATTAATTTATTGGACTTGCGGGCGCATTTACGCGAAGCAGGAACAAGCGGACCTCAAGGCCGAGCCCGCGTATCTCCAGAAGCCCGATTTCGACAGCCCATGTCCGCGACGCTTCCCCCGCCCCGCCTTCTGCCCAGTGGCGACAGCGCCGTCACGGTCGAGTTCAGCCGTACCATTGACGACGACGCCAACCAGCGCGTGCTGGCGCTCGACAAGGCGCTCGCGGCAAGCGCGATCGATGCCATCACCGAGTCCGTGCCGACTTATCGCTCGCTGCTGGTGCATTACGACCCGGGCAAGATCGGCTTCGACGCGCTCGGCGAAAAGCTGCTCGCGCTCGCCAGCCAGCCGCTGCCGCCGGCCACCAAAGCGCGCCGCTGGCGTATTCCCGTCGCCTATGGCGGCGAGCACGGCATCGACCTCGAGGACGTCGCGAAGGCGCTGAATACCACACCCGACGACATCGTCGCGCGTCACGTCGCCGGCGACTACAAGGTTGCCATGATCGGCTTCACGCCGGGGTGGTCCTATCTCAGCGGCCTCGACAAATCCCTGCAGATGTCGCGGCGGCAGAATCCGCGGCTGCTGACGCCTGCCGGCACGATCTCAATCGGCGGCATCCAGGCCGGAATCCAGTGCCTGGCAGCGCCGAGCGGCTGGCACCTGCTCGGCCGCACTCCAGTGCGGACCTATCAGCTCCACCGCAATCCGACCTTCCTCACCGAACCCGGCGATCGCGTGACGTTTTTCGCCATCGACCACAAGACGTTCGAGGAACAGGACCGCGCCGCCGAAGCCGGCGAGATCATTGCCGAGCAGGTGGTCGCATGAGCCGGCTCGTGATCGCCAGCATCGGGCCTGCAAGCTCGGTCCAGGACGGCGGACGCCATGGAGCGCAGCGCTATGGCCTGACGGTCAGCGGCGCGATGGACCGCCTCTCGCTCGCGGCAGCGAACACGCTTGTCGGCAACGAACCGTTCGCAGCCGTTGTCGAGGTCGGCCCGTTCGGCGCCTCGTTCACCGCGCGCGACGGTGCCGTGCGCGTCGCCATTTCAGGCGCGCCGCGCAATGCGGAAATTGCCGGCAGTCCGGTCGCCATGGACACATCGGTGACGCTGAAGGACGGCGAGACGCTGACGCTGGGTTTTGCCCGCGGCGGGGCGTTCACTTATCTGGCGATCGAAGGCGGGATCAAGGGCGAGCCGGTGTTCGGCAGCCTTGCGGTCAACGCCCGTGCCGGTCTCGGCAGCCCCTACCCGCGCCCGCTGCAGGCCGGCGACGAATTCACCGTCGATGCCGCAAGCGGTGCACCGGACCTGCGCATCGAACTGCCGAAGCCATCGAGCGGTCCGATCCGCGTCCTGCTGGGACCGCAGGACGACGAGTTCGACGACGCCAACAAGGCGCTGTTCCTCGACAGCGAGTGGAAGATCTCGGCGACCTCCGATCGCATGGGCTACCGGCTCGAGGGCCCCGCGATCAAGCATCTGCATGGCCACAACATCGTCTCCGACGGCACGGTCAACGGCAGCATCCAGGTGCCCGGCAACGGCGCGCCGATCGCGCTGATGATGGATCGCGGCACCTCCGGCGGCTACCCGAAGATTGCGACCGTGATCACGGCCGATGTCGGCCGTCTCGCGCAAACCTCGGCAGGAACCGCGTTCCGCTTCAAGGCGGTCAGCATGGCCGAGGCGCAGGACGAGGCGAGAAAATTCGCGCAGCTGATCCGCAACCTGCCCGATCGCCTGCGCTCCGCCGACACCGTCGCGCTCAACATCGAAGCGCTCAGCGATGCCAACGTCGCGGGCTATGCTGTCAGTGCCGTCGACGCCCGGACCTGGCAGGTTGCGGCCGAGCCGTAAACGACAAGACGACCAGAGATGGAGAGCACCCCATGAAGACGATCGATCTCAATTGCGATCTCGGCGAAGGTTTTGGCGCGTGGGAGATGGGCAACGATGCCGCCATGATCGAACTGGCGAGCTCGGTCAATGTCGCCTGCGGCTTCCACGCCGGCGATCCCGATATCATGCGCCGGACGGTCGAGCTGGCGAAGGCGCGCGGCGTCTCGGTCGGCGCGCATCCTGGCTATCGCGACCTGCACGGCTTCGGCCGCCATCCTATCGCGGGCCTGAAAGCCTCCGAGATCGAGAACCTCGTCGTCTACCAGATCGGCGCCCTGCAGGCGATCGCGACCGCGGCCGGCCACAAGGTGACGCACGTGAAGGCGCATGGCGCGCTCTCCAATGTCGCCTGCGAGGACGACATGACCGCGAAGGCGATCGCCGCCGGCATCAAGGCGGTCGATCAGAGCCTGATCTTCGTCGTGCTCGCCAATTCGAAGCTGGTGAAGGCCGGCGAAGCCGCCAATCTGCCGATGGTGCACGAGGTGTTCGCCGACCGCGCCTATGAGGACGATGGCAATCTCGTCTCGCGCAAGAAGCCGGGTGCGGTGCTGCATGACGCTAAGGCGATCGCCGACCGCGTGGTGCGCATGGTACAGGACGGCGCGGTGGTCTCGGTCACAGGCAAGGTCATCAAGATGCGCACCGACACGGTGTGCATCCACGGTGATACGCCGGGCGCCGTCGACATCGCGCGCGGTTTGCGGCAGGCCTTGAAGGATGCAGGGATCGAGGTCGCGCCGTTCAAGCGCGGGGCGTGATCAGAACGGGTGCACCGACAGCGTGCCGAACACGATCGCGGCGATAACCGCGAAGGCGCTGTACATCGCGGCATGATGCACGCTCGCCCCGGTCCGCCGCGAGAGCGAACGCGCGTAGAAGTGCAGCCGGGCTTCCGCCGATAGTTCGCGCATGGTCGATCTCCAACGCCCCATATGCGGGATTATGAGGGATCAACCGGGGTGGCGGGCAAGAGACCCGCGGAAATAGCGATGCGGGTTCTCTGAAAACCCCGCATCGCAGGACCAAATTCTACCCGCCCGCAGGTTCCGAGAATCTTATTCGTTCAAATCCGAGCCAGTTGGAACCGGCTCGGATGACGGTGGGATGACAGCTAGTAGACGTCAGCCTGGAAGCGGCCCGTCTTCTTGAGCTCGGCGACAAAACTGACGGCTTCGTCGGTCGAACGCGCCCCGAACTGGGCGACGATATCGACCAGCGCGCGCTCGACGTCCTTGGCCATGCGCTTGGCATCGCCGCAGATGTAGAGATGCGCCCCCTCGGCAAGCCACGTCCATAGCTCGCGGCCGACCTCGCGCATGCGGTCCTGCACGTAGAACTTCTTCTCGCCGTCGCGCGACCATGCCAGCGACATGCGCGTGAGCAGGCCCGAGGTCTTCATCGCGTTGAGCTCCTCCTGGTAGAAGAAGTCGCAATCGCTGCGCTGGTGGCCGAAGAACAGCCAGTTCTTGCCGGGCGCACCGGTCGCCTTGCGGTCGAACAGGAAGGCACGGAACGGCGCAATGCCGGTGCCGGGGCCGATCATGATGATCGGCGTCTTCGGATCCTGCGGCAGGCCGAAATTGTGCGCCTTCTGCACATAGACCTTGAGCTTCTCGCCCTCGGCGATGCGCTCGCCGAGGAAGGTCGAGGCGACGCCGATGCGCTTGCGTTTGCCGATCACGTAGCGCACGGAATCGACCGTCAGCGAAAGCTTCCCAGGCGTCGCATTGTGCGAGGACGAGATCGAATAGAGCCGCGGCTGCAGCGGCTCAAGCGCCTCGACGAAGGCTTCAGGATGCGGCCGCGTACCCGAAAACTTCTGCAGCGCAGCCATGACGTCGAGCGCGGCGGCGTCGCCATCGGGATCCTCGCCTTGCGCCAGTGCCCGTGCCCTCTCGCGCTGCGCGCCGCCGGTGATGAAGGAGAGCAGTTCGAACAGCGTGTCGGGCGCCGGCGAGAGCGAAACGTCGTCGATCAGCACCTCACGCAGCGTCTTGCCGTTGACCTTCGTCGTGTGGGAGGCACCGAGCAACGCGATGACCTGGTCGACGAGGCCGAGCTCGTTGCGGGCGAACACGCCAAAACTGTCACCGACGACATAGTCGAGCTTGCTCTCGGAAAGATCGAACTCGACGTGATAGGTTTCCTTCTCCGACTTTCCCTTGTTGAGAAGACGGCGCGACAGGAAGGTCGCCGCAACAGGATTGTCGCGCGAGCGGCCGGGCTCGGCGATCGTCACGGTCACGGCGGGGGCCGCCACCGCGTCGACCTTGTCGGACGCCTTGTCGCCAGCCTTGGCCGCCGGCGCCTTGTCCAGCTCTTCGTGCAGCGACTTCAGCATCCGCGCGGTTTCCTTGCCGCCGGGGACGCAGAGGTTGAGCCGCGCTTCACTGCGGCTCGCGATCGCCTCCGAATAGTCGTGGCAATTGTAGCCGCACTGCCCGCAATCCTGCTGCGCCATCGCCGCCATCATCTTGCGCCGCACGGGACGGCCTTCGGCGAGCTTCATCCGATCGGCGATCGGCATGGTCTGGTCGTGCCAAGGCGCTTCACCGTCGTCACCATCACCGGCTTGCATGACCGCGGCGCCCTGCTCGGCCGACAGCGGCGCGGCCGCGTCAGGCGACAGCAGCCCGGCAAAGAAGCCGTTCAGCCAGGAGCGTTGGGCGTCGGAGAACGGGGCGCTCGTGGGAATGATGTCGATTTTCGGCGGAGGGCTGATCTGGTTCATGAAGACACCTCGGCATCGGCAAGCTTGCGCAGCGTCTCGCCGTCGTGGCGGCGCGCAAAGGACAGGAAGGTTTCGTCGGAAGACGAGCGATGGGCGATATAGGCCTTGAGCAGTCCTTCGACTGTCTTCGGCGCGTCCTCGGCCTTGAGGTCGTGATAGACCTCCTGCCCGACGTCGGCGTCAGGACCGAACCCGCCGCCGGTGAAGAGATGATAGCCCTCGACCGTGTCCTCCTCGTTGACAGGCACGCGCGCCCCGATCAGGCCGATGTCGCTGATGTAATGCTGGGCACAGGAATGGTGGCAGCCGGTGACGTGGATGTTGACCGGCTTGTCCATCTCGACGCGCGGCTCGCACCAGTCGCCGATCTCGGCGGCGTGGCGCTTGGTGTTGGAGGCGGCGAAGCGGCAACCGGCATTGCCGGTGCACGCGATCAGGCCGGCGCGGATGTGCGAAGCCTCGACCGCAAGCCCGATCTGCTTGATCGCCGCGATGGCAAGCTCGACATTCTCGTCGCGCACCCCTGATATCAGCAGGTTCTGCCAGACGGTCAGACGGATCTCGCCGTCGCCGAGGTCCCGCGCCACCTTGGCGAGGCCCCGCATCTGATCGCTGCTGATCTTGCCGAGCGTCAGCGACACGCCGATCCAGTTCAAGCCGTCCTGCTTCTGCTTGTGCACGCCGATATGCGCCATGCGGTCCGCGGCCGGCCGCGGCGCAAACGCCTCTTCCGGCACGCGCGTGAATGGTGTCTTCAGCCGTTCCTCGACGATCTTGAGAAAGCCGTCATGGCCCATGGCGTCGAGCACGTATTTCAGCCGCGCCTTGTTGCGGTTGGTGCGGTCGCCGTGCTCGATGAACACGCGCACGATGGCGTCGGCAACGGCGGTGGCGTCTTCAGGCTTGACGACGATGCCGGAATATTTGGCAAAGTCCTTGTGGCCGGTGATGCCACCGAGGCCGAGGCGGAACCAGATCCCGGGCTCGACGCCGAAGCCGTCCTGCACCTCATATGCCGTGAAGGCGATATCATTGGTCTCCTCGAGCACGGCGATCCTGCCGGCGCCGTCGAAGGCGACGTTGAACTTGCGCGGCAAGCCATACAGCGAGCGATCGTTCAGGATGTGGTAGTGCCACTCGCGCGCATAAGGCCGCGTGTCGATCAGCTCCTGCGGGTCGATGCCCGCCGTCGGCGTTCCCGTCACGTTGCGGATGTTGTCGGCGCCGGAGCCGCGCGAGCACAGGCCTAAGTCCTGAATGCCTTCGATCAGCTTCACGGCGTTCTTCGGCGGGATCTCGCGAAGCTGCAGATTGGCGCGAGTCGTGACGTGGCTGTAGGGCCCGCACGTTTCATCGGCGAGATCGGCAAGGCCGGCCAGCTGCCAGTGCTTCATGATGCCGTTCGGAATGCGCAGACGGCACATGTAGGAGTCCTGCGTCGGCGCGACGTAGAAGATGCCGTAATAGCGCCAGCGGAAATTGTCCGCCGGACTCGGCGGCGTATTGTCGAGCGCCTGCTGGCGGAGACGCGGATAGGCATCGAAGGGATGCTCGTCGCGCTTGACCTTCTCCTGGTCGGCGAGCTTCTTGCCCGCCGCGATGACCTTGTCCTGCGCCTTGATGTGCACGGCATCGGGACCGGTGGGCTCGGCGTTCGCCTTGCCGGCGCCGCCGCCAAGACCGCGACCGACGCGACTGATCTGCAGACCGGTCGTGAAGCCTTCGAGGTAGCGTTTCTGGTCGTCGGTAAAGTCGACTGAGACGGTGTCGATTTTCATGGTCAGTAACGAAGCTCCTGCGGCCACCTGAGTGGTATCGACGGAAAGTGCACGACCCGCGAGGAGCTCGGCTGGCTCGAGAGCCGGCTGCGCACCCAACGGTCCGATCAGCTTCGTTGCTGGGGACTGGCGCAGCAGGCATCTGTGACAGGCTGGCCGCACTGCAACATTCAATTTGCGTGCCAGCTTTGACGAAATGAAAATGTGTCTAGTATCAAGCAGCTAAGAGCACAAAAGGGAACTCAGGGCCCTGGAGCTCTTACGAAATTCGAGCAGTCGGCCTAAAATTTAGACGCGGATCCCCAGCGCTCAAAAACGATGCAGGCCCGAATCACGCCTTCCAGCGACCCACCTCGAAGGCCTCAAGATGACCCCGAATATTGGCGGGATCAAAAGCCGGCCCGGCGAATGCGCCGAATGCCGCGGGGGCCTGGCCGGGGGGCTGGCGGCCGAGGGCGCCGTCGTAGAGGTCGGGCCTGAACACGGCCATGGCCGTCTTGACGCCGTCGGGCGTCAGCGTCGTCTGCCCCCAGCGCACCATCTGCGCATAGAGCCAAGCGGCCTGGACCGGATCGGGGCGCCCTGCTTCCTCACGTCCCACCAGAAGGTAGCTGCCGCTCTCGCGAACGGTGCCGTCCGGCGAAATCTTGAGGCGCCCGGTGAGGGTGCGCTGGATGACTTCGGCATCGACGCCGATCCGCTCGGGCTGCGCCAGGATCTGCGCCGCTTCGGTCCGGTTTTCCGGATGCTCGATGAACTCCGCGGCTTTCACCGCCGCGCGCACCAGGCTCGCGACCACGTCCGGATTCTTGTCGGCCCAGACCTGGCGGAGCGCCAGCACCTTCTCCGCCGCATGGGCCAGGATGTCGGAGACGAAATGCAGGATGTGGCCGATCCCGAGATCGACCGCGATCGAATTCCAGGGCGCGCCGACGCAGAACGCATCGACATGACCGTTGGCGAGACTGTCGACCATATAGGGCGGCGGCAGCACCACCAGCCGCACGTCCTCGTCGGGATCGACGCCGGCCGCCGCCATCCAGAACCGCAATTGATAGTTGTGGGTCGAGAACGGGAAGGTCATACCGAAGGTCAACGGATCGGCCCCCGCTTTGCGCCGCTTGGCGACCACGCGCGCCAACGCTTTTGCCGTGGCGAGCGGATCGAAGCGGTCGCCGTCGATCTCCTCCATCAGCGCGGCATGAAGCGCCGGCGAGACCGTGATCGCATTGCCGTTGATGCCGAGATTGAAGGGCGCCGCGATCGGCACCTTGACATGACCGAGCCCGAGCGAGGACGCAATCGCGACGGGCGCGAGCAGATGCGCGGCGTCGAACAAGCCGATATTGAGCTTGTCGCGGACGTTGGACCAGGAGACCTCGCGGACCAGTTCGACCTCGAGCCCTTCGGCCCCGGCAAATCCCTTGTCGACGGCGACGATCAGCGCTGCGGCATCGACCAGCGGAATGAAACCGATGCGGAGGGGAACGGTCATTTCAGCATCTCCGACGCGGTGATGATCGACTGGGCGATCTCACCGATTTTCTTTTTCTCGCGCATCGCGGTAGAGCGCAGCAGCACATAGGCCTCGTCCTCGGTCAGGCCCTTCACCTTCATCAGGATGCCCTTGGCCTTCTCGATGACCTTGCGATCCTCGAGCTGCGACTTGGTGCGCTCCAGCTCCTCCTGGAGTTTTGCGAAGGCATTGAAGCGCGACACGCAGAGGTCGAGGATAGGCTTGATGCGCTCCTTCCTCAGCCCGTCGACGATGTAGGCGGAGACCCCCGCCTCGACTGAAGCCTGGATCGAGGATGAATCGCTCTGATCGACGAACATCGCGATCGGGCGCCGCACGGCGCGGCTGACCTGGAACATCGCTTCCAGCACGTCGCGGCTGGGGTTTTCCAGATCGATCAGGATGATGTCAGGGTCGACCGCATAAATACGGGCGAGCAGGCTTTGCATCTCGCTGATATGGACGATCTGCGTGAATCCGGCCTCCCGCAACCCTTCCTCGAGGATCGCAGCCCGGATCGGGCTTTCGTCGACGATCACGATTTTGGGCGACTGTTCGGCGCTCATTGCTCACTCACCACCAGTGATTCATCCATAGCATGCCCTCAGGCCCTGCAAAGGGTTGTAATTATGGGCAATTGGGACTAGCTCAACCCTGTCAATCAGGCAGATTTGGATATGGATCAGACGGCTGCGCCCAAGGTCAGCTTCGTGTCGCTCGGGTGCCCCAAGGCTTTGGTGGATTCCGAGCGCATCATCACGCGCCTGCGCGCCGAGGGTTACGAGCTCGCCCGCAAGCATGACGGCGCCGACATCGTCATCGTCAACACCTGCGGCTTCCTCGACAGCGCCAAGCAGGAATCGCTCTCGGCGATCGGCGAGGCCATGGCCGAGAACGGCAAGGTGATTGTGACCGGCTGCATGGGCGCGGAACCCGAGCAGATCGAGCAGGCCTATCCCGGCGTGCTCTCCATCACCGGCCCGCAGCAATATGAGAGCGTGCTGGACGCCGTGCATCGCGCGCTGCCGCCCGCCCACAATCCGCATCTCGATCTGGTGCCGCCGCAGGGCATCAAGCTGACACCGCGCCACTACGCCTATCTGAAAATCTCCGAGGGCTGCAACAACCGCTGCACCTTCTGCATCATTCCGAAGCTGCGCGGCGATCTCGTCTCCCGTCCGGCCAACGACGTGCTGCGCGAGGCCGAACGCCTGGTCGACGCCGGCGTCAAGGAACTGCTGGTAATCTCGCAGGACACCTCGGCCTACGGCGTCGATCTCAAATACGCCGAGAGCCCGTGGAAGGATCGCCAGGTCCGGGCCAAATTCATCGACCTCGCGCGCGAGCTCGGCGAATTGGGCGCCTGGGTCCGCTTGCAATATGTCTACCCCTACCCGCATGTCGACGAGGTCATCGCGCTGATGAACGAGGGCAAGGTGCTGCCCTATCTCGACATCCCGTTCCAGCACGCGAGCCCCGAGGTGCTGAAGGCGATGAAGCGCCCGGCGGCGCAGGACAAGACGCTGGCGCGCATCAAGCGCTGGCGCGAGCAATGTCCCGATCTCGCTTTGCGCTCGACCTTTATCGTCGGCTTCCCCGGCGAGACGGATGCCGATTTCGCCTATCTGCTCGACTGGCTGGACGAAGCCGAGATCGATCGGCTCGGCTGCTTCAAGTACGAGCCGGTCGCCGGCGCGACCGCGAACGCGATCGAGAACCCCGTGCCGGAAGAGATCAAGCAGGAGCGCTACAACGCGCTGATGGCGCGCCAGCAGAAGATTTCCGCGCGCAGGCTGAAACGTAAGGTCGGCACGCGCCAGCAGATCATCATCGACGAGGTCGGCCCGACCGTCTCAAAAGGCCGCTCCAAGGCCGATGCGCCGGAGATCGACGGCGCCGTCTACCTGTCGAGCCGCCGCCCCTTGCGCGTCGGCGAGATCGTCACCGCGAAAATCGAACGCGCCGACCAGTACGACCTGCACGGCAGCGTCGCGGGATTCTGAGATTCCGCCTGCGGCACACCGGCAAGACCGGCGCGCCTCAGGCATTCCACCAGCCGGCGTCAGGCTGGGCGTGCCGAACATGTCACTTCTCCCGACGCCTGCTGTTCGTCACGCGCGGCGAATACTTCCTTGGCTGCGAACAGCCCGTTCAGCGCCGCCGGGAAGCCCGCATAGACGGCCATCTGCATGATGATCTCCACGATCTCGTCGCGAGACAGCCCGACGTTCAGACCCGCCTCGAGATGCACCTTGAGCTGAGGCGCGGCATTTCCGACCGCCGTCAGCGCGGCGATCGTGGCGATCTCTCGATCGCGCAGGCCGAGGCCGGGGCGGCAGTAAATGTCGCCGAACGGAAACTCGATCACGTATCGTGCGAAATCCGGAGCGATGTCGGCGAGTGAAGCGACGACCTTTTCGCCGGCGCTGCCGTCAATGCGTGACAGGGCCCGCTGGCCGCGATCGAACCGGCTTGCGTCTTGTGTTTGGGCGTGCGTCATTTTCCTTCGTCCTCTGTTCGTCGCTGGCATAGCCGGCGATCTTGGTATCAAGGACGAGCAGGCATTCCTGGAGTTCGGCGATCTGCGTGCGCACCTGTTCGCGGTGGACTTCCAGCATCTGCCGCCGGCTTGTGCCGGTAGCGTCGCCTTCGTCACGAAGCGCCGCGTAACGCAACATGTCCCGGATCGACATTCCCGTGGTCTTGAGCCGACCGAGGAATTCGATCCATCTGAGGATCGATGCGTCAAAGTCACGCTGGCCGGAGCGATCCCGGTCAGCGTATGGCAGCAGCCCGATGCGCTCATAATAGCGCAGCGTGTGCGTCGACAGGCCGGTCCGTTTTGCGAGGTCGCCGATCTTCATGTGTGCCCGTTCTCGTACTGACGCACGTACAGATACCCCTTCGAGCGCGCTCTAAGTCAAGATCGAAGGTGCCGTTCCCGCAACGTCGTGATAGCGCGGCAGCGGAACATTTCGGTGCGCGAGCTGGGCGGCAGCATCGCGGGATTCCGAGCTTCAGGATCCCGCTAGCCATTTCGGCACCCAGCGCTCCGGCCGCGGCGCGCAGGCAAGATCAGCTTGCGCCTCCGAGAGCAGCGCAGGCTCGCCGCCGATGCTCGGGCGCAGATCGTATTCGAAGTTCGGCATGACGCGGCCGTCGGCATAGAGGCCGAATTTCATCGCGTACCACAGCCCGAGCTCCGGCTGCGCGCGGCGCATCTCCTCGCGCAGATCGCGCAGCAGGGATTCGATCGAGGCGGCTTCCTCGAACGCCTGCGGCCCGCGCGTCAGGACGCGCGCCTGGTATTGCCTGCCGACGATCGCGATCTCGAAGCTCGTCCTGTCCCAGGGCTTCTTGCCCTTCGGCAGATGCGCGGCGAGGCGCCAGCCGAGTTCGGCCATCAAGCGATGATTGGCCCAGTAGTCTTCGCGATCCCGGCTCCATTTTTCCATGAAGCCGCGAAAGTCGGGCAGCTCCGACGGATCGTCATCGGGCGCCACCATCTCCCCGCTCAGCCGCCCGGTGAGCCATTGCGCGAGCTCGACCGTCTGACATTCGACTTCGTCGTGCGGCTTCAGATCGCTCCAAGCATTGTCGAATTGTTGCGACGTCAGTTTTGCGAGCAGGCCATCGAGGCTTGGCGCCAGCAGCTCGTAATCGCCCTCGGACCCAAGCCCCACGATCGGCGGATTGTCGCGGTCGAGACCCGCGCCATACCAGCCGCCAACAGCCGAGCCATCCGGCAGCCGCATGAACAGCGAAAACCGGTCGCGCAAGGGACTGCCGTCGACAATCGGCGCCTGATCGGAAAACTGGCCCTGCAGCGAGAAGCAGCCGACGCTGCCCCAGGGGCGCCCGTTCAGCCATCCGGCGAAGTCCAGCAACAGCGACGGCGCCTCGATGCCCGGCGGAAACGCGCCGCGAATGCTGTCGAGGTCGATCGGATAAGGCGTGTCGGACAAGGCTTTAAAAACAATCTGGTTGGTCCCGCCCCTCTTGGTCCGAACCGTCATGCGTTCGGTTCGAACCAATTCGCGTGCTGTGATCACAAACGCGCTAGGGACGTAATGGTTTCCAGGGGCGCATCTTTCACCTACCCCATGCACGCTGCGCGTGTGGCCTGTAAAGCGCCCGCTTGACAAGCCGTGCCATTCGCATGTATTGCCGCGCCCCATGATCAACGCTCGGACCCATCAGCGCACCGAAATGCTCCGCCGTCGCTTCCGCGACGATGAGAGGGTGCGCCATGTCCGACGACGCCGCTGAACCACTAAGTTCAGCCCCGTTCTCGAAAAGGCCGCACCCGCAAGGTGCGGCCTTTTTGCTTTTCCCGCGGCCTTTCCACCCACCTCCAGAGGAGTTCGACATGACCAACGCCACCCATCCGTATGCCGCGTTGATGGACATCACCGCCCGGCCCAAGACCGTGTTCGTCCGCGGCGCCGGCTCCTACCTCTGGGACGACAGCCGCAAGCGCTATCTCGATTTCGTGCAGGGCTGGGCCGTCAACTGCCTCGGCCACTCCCCGCCCGCGATCGCCGACGCGCTTGCCGCGCAGGCCAAGCGGCTGCTGACGCCGAGCCCGGCCTTCTACAACGAACCCAGCCTGAAGCTCGCTGAGCAGCTTGTCGCAAACAGCGCGTTCGACCAGGTGTTCTTCGCGAATTCCGGTGCGGAAGCCAACGAGGGCGCGATCAAGCTCGCGCGCAAATATGGCGGCATCCATCGAGGTGGCGCGTTCGAGATCATCACCTTCGAGGGCGGCTTTCACGGCCGCACGCTGGCGACGATGTCGGCCTCAGGCAAGAAGACCTTTGAGCCGCTGTTCGAGCCGAAGGTCGCCGGTTTCAAGAAGGCGAAGCTGAACGACATTGCGTCAGTCGAAAAGCTGATCAACGACAACACCGTCGCCGTGATGCTCGAGCCGATCCAGGGTGAATCAGGCGTATGGCCGGCGACCGATCAGTTCTTGCAGGAGTTGCGCGCCCTCACCCACGCGCACGGCCTCCTCTTGATCTTCGACGAGATCCAGACCGGGATGGGCCGAACCGGCAAGCTCTTCCACTACGAGCACACCGGCATCGCGCCCGACGTCATGACGCTCGGCAAGGGCATCGGCGGCGGCGTGCCGCTCGCAGCGTTGCTCGCGACCGAACGCGCGGCCTGCTTCGAGCACGGCGACCAGGGGGGCACGTTCAACGGCAACCCGATCATGTGCGCGGTGGGGCTCGCGGTGCTCGACGAAGTCAGCAAGCCGGATTTCCTCAAGACGGCGACCGAAACCGGGCTGCTGCTCGAAAGCGAATTGCAGAAGGTCTCGGCGCGCCACGGGCTCGGCGAAGTGCGTGGCCGGGGGCTCCTGCTCGCGCTCGACCTCAAGCTGCCGATCGCACCCGGCATCGTCGCACAGGCATTCGAGGCCGGCGTGCTCCTCAACGCGCCGCAAGTCGACACGCTGCGCTTCATGCCGGCGCTGAACGTCACACGGGCCGAGATCGCCGAGATGATCGATTGTCTGGACGGGATTTTGACCAGGGCCGGCGCGGCACGGCGCGTGGCGTAAGCTCGTCATTGCGAGGAGCGCAGCGACGAAACAATCCAGACTGCCTCACGGAAAGATTCTGGATTGCTTCGCTTCGCTCGCAATGACGGTGAGTTACGGCTTCAAGATCGACGCACCCGTAGTCTTGCGGCTTTCGAGATCGATATGCGCCTTGGCGGCGTCCTTGAGCGCGTAGGCATGGTTGATCGGCACGTGCAGCTTGCCGTTGATGACGGCGGCAAACAGCGTGTCGGCGCCTTCGAGCAACTCCTTGCGCGTACCGATATAGTCGTTGAGCTTCGGCCGGGTCGCAAACAGCGAGCCGTGAGTGTTGAGTTCGGCGATCGAGAATGGCGGCACCGGGCCTGAGGCATTGCCGAAGGAGACGAACATCCCGCGCGGCTTCAGGCAAGACAGCGAGCCCGGGAACGTCGCCTTGCCGACGCCGTCATAGACCACGTCGCAGCCCTCGTTGCGGCTGATCTGTTTGACGCGCGCGACGAAGTCTTCCTCGTTGTAGAGGATGACATGGTCGCAGCCATTGGCCTCGGCAAGCGCAGCCTTCTCGCGCGAGCCGACGGTACCGATGACGTGGGCGCCCATTGCCCTCGCCCATTGGCAGGCGAGCAAGCCGATGCCTCCCGCCGCGGCATGGATCAGCACGCGATGATGCGGCTCGACCTTGAAGGTCTTGTGCAGGAGGTACCAGACCGTCAAACCCTTCAGCATCAGTACGGCGCCCTGCTCGTAGGTGATGTGGTCGGGCAGCTTGACCAGCCGCTCCCAGGGGATGTTGCGCTCCCCGGTATAGGCGCCGAGATTGTGGTAGTAGGCGACACGGTCGCCCGGATGGAAATTCGTCACGCCCGGCCCGACCGCGACGACTTCGCCCGAGGCTTCGTTGCCGGCGATGAAGGGCAGCCCCGGCGCCTTGTAGAGGCCGGTGCGGTAATAGACGTCGATGAAGTTCAGGCCGACGGCATGCTGGCGGATGCGCACCTCGCCGGGCCCGGGCGCCGGAACATCGACGCTCTCATAGACCAGGGCTTCGGGGCCTCCGACCTTGTGCACACGGACGGCTTTGGTCATCACCTGACCTCCTCTTCTGGCGGGCCAGCGAAAGACATCGCGCCCGCCTTGTCAACTCGACGCCGGCTGGAACGTCTAGACCGACGGCTTGCGGCTGTTCCTGCGGTTGCGTTTCGCCAGCACGTTGAAGAACTCGACCGTCGCCGAGAACGCAATCGCGAAATAGATGTAGCCGCGCGGGATGTGGAATTGGAATCCGTCCGCAACCAGCGCCACGCCGATCAGCACCAGGAAGGCCAGCGCCAGCATTTTCGTGGTCGGATGCTCCGCGACGAATCGCGACACCGGTCCGGACGAAATGTACATGATCACGCAGGCGATCACGACGGCCGCGATCATGATCTCGATGTCCTGCGCCATGCCGATCGCGGTGATGATCGAGTCCAGCGAGAACACGATGTCGATGATCACGATCTGGACGATGACCCAGAAGAAAGCGCTACGAGGCGACCTCGCGTCGCCCTCGCCGTCATCGGCTTCGACCTCGCCGTGGATCTCGTGCGTCGCCTTCGCGATCAGGAACAGGCCGCCGCCGATCAGGATGAGGTCGCGCCACGAGAAGCCGTAGCCCGAAAACGAAAGCACCGGGGCGGTCAGGCCGATCAGCCAGACCAGGAGGCTGAGCAGGATGATGCGGAAGATCAGCGCCAGCGCGAGCCCGATCTGGCGGGCACGGTGCGCCTGCTTCTCGGGAATGCGCGAGACGATCACCGACAGGAAAATGACGTTGTCGATCCCCAGCACGATTTCGAGCGCGGTCAAAGTCAGGAGCGCGGCCCAGGCTTCGGGGCTGGTCAACAGGTGCATCATGCGAAGGATCTTGTCAGCCGTATCAATGCGTCGCTGAAGCTGATCCAGAGCGCGATCGCGCAGAGCGCGACAGTCACGCCGGTGCCGACGCGAAAGTCCATCTGCAGCGTGTAGAAGGAGAGCAGAGCCCAGATCGCAATCAGCGTCATCGTCAGCCAGCGCAGCCGCACGACGCGCACCGGATGCAGCACGTGGAAGGGCACGAAGGTCAGCACCACCAGGCTTGCGACCAGCAGCGTCGACAGCAGCGGCGGCCAGTGCAGCAGGAACAGATAGAACGCCGCCGCATTCCACAGCGCCGGAAAGCCGCGGAAATGATTGTCGTCCGCCTTCATGCGCAGATCGGCGAAATATAATGCGCTGGTGACGATGATGGCGACGCCGAGCAAGGGAGCAGCGACCGGCAGCAGCAGGCCGCTGGCCACGATCGCATAGGCCGGCACGAAGACGTAGGTGACGAAATCGACCACGAGATCGAGCACGTCGCCCGACCAGTTCGGCTGCACGTCCTTGACGTTGAGCCGGCGCGCAATCGGCCCGTCGATCGCGTCGATGATGAGGGCGACGCCCAGCCATTGAAACATCGCCGCCCAGTGCTCGCGCACGGCCTCAAGCATCGCCAGCAGCGCGATCGCCGCACCGAACGCGGTGAAGATGTGCACCGAGAAGGCAGCGGCGCGGATCGCGGGCCTGGGCTTCAGGGAATCCTCTTGGCTGTCCATGGCTTCTGCTACCAGAATGACACCGATTTGCACATAAGCCATTGCGGCGCCCGGTCGCACAATTCGTCATAAAATCAGGGAAATATGACTGGGCTTGAATTTGCCGCGGGGCGTGTCCAATGTCGTTCCATGACAGATGCATCGACACTCTTTGACGCCGCCGTGATCGGCGGCGGACCGGCGGGACTTGGCGCGGCCATCGCATTGGCGCAGGCGGGCGCGCGGACCGCGCTGGTGGCGCGTCGCGTGCCCTATGCCGACAATCGCACCACGGCGCTACTCGGTGCCTCCGTCGATCTGCTGGAGAGCCTCGACGTCTGGCCGCGCTGCAAGGACAAGGCGGCCGCGCTCGAAATCATGCGGCTCGTCGACGACACCGGTCGGCTCTTCCGCGCGCCTGAGGTCCGGTTCTCCTGCCACGAAATCGGCCTCGATGCCTTCGGCTACAACATCGACAATCGCTCGCTGATGCTGGCGCTGGAAGCGCGCGCGGCCGAACTGCCCGGTCTCGTCCGTTTCGACGACGAGGCCGAAACTGTCGTCATCGAAGCCGATGACGTCGCGATCCGCACGGCCGCTGCGCAATTTCTCTCGGCCCGCCTCGTGGTCGGCGCCGACGGCCGGCATTCGCTTTGCCGCGAAGCCTCCGGCATCGCGGTGACGCGGCGCCAACTGACCCAGACTGCGCTGACCTTCAACGTCGGCCACGCGCGGCCCCATCGCAACGTCTCGACCGAGTTCCACACGCCGCAGGGCCCTTGCGTGTTCGTGCCCCTGCCTGGCGATCGCTCCAGCGTCGTCTGGGTCTCGGCGCCTGCGGACGCCGAGCGGCTTCGTGGCCTGAGCGACGAGGAATTGTCCGCCGCGATCGAGAAGCAGTCCCATTCGATCCTCGGACGCATGACGGTCGAGCCGGGCCGCCATCTGTTCCCGCTGGCGATCGAACGTCCAAAATCCTTCGGCCGCGACCGCATCGCGCTGGTCGGCGAAGCCGCCCATGTAGTTCCCCCGATCGGCGCCCAGGGTCTCAATCTCGGTCTCCGCGATGCCGCCGACATTGCGAGGCTTGCAGGTGAGGCCATCGCATCAGGCCAGGATCCCGGCGCAGCAGACGTGCTCAAGCGCTACGACCGGGCCCGGCGTCCGGACATCATGAGCCGGACCTTTGCGATCGACATCGCCAACCGCTCGCTGCTCAACGATTTCCTGCCGCTCCAGCCGGTCCGCGCGGTCGGCATGCACCTGCTCGGCGCGATCGGCCCTCTCCGGCGTTTTGCGATGCGCGAAGGCCTGACGCCGACTTGGCGGCGCTAGGCCCGCTTACGGAAACGCCAGCCGGCCGGTCTGGATCGCCCACATCACGCTGGTCAGGGTGACTACGGACGCAAACGTCCCGAGCAGCACCGCGACCGAGGCGGATTCGATCCAGGCGTCGTTCTGCCGGGCGATGACGAACACGTTCAGCGCCGGCGGCAGCGAGGCCATCAGCACGGCGGTCGCAGCCCAGGGCTGCGCGAACGGGCCGAACGCCAGCATCAGGCCGAAAGCTGCGAGCGGGTGGATCAGGAGCTTGACCGCGATCACGCCCGGCACTTCCCACGGGACCCGATCGAACGGACGAAGCGCCACGGTCACGCCGAGCACGAACAGCGCGGTCGGGGCGGCTGCGTTCTGGAGGAAGGTGATGGTGCGATCGAGTGCGACGGGCATCTCGATATGCAGCGATGCGAAGGCCGCGCCAAAACATGCCGACATGATCAGCGGGTTGAGCACGATCTGCTTCAGCACGACGCCGAAGGCATGCACGATCGAGGGATGATCGCGGTCCGAGAGCTCGATCAGCAGCGGCACGATCGTGAACAGGAAGATGCTGTCGCAGCAGAAGATCAGCGCGGTCGGCGCCGAGGCCTTCGGCCCGAGCACGGCGAGCGCCAGCCCCGGTCCCATGTAGCCGATATTGCCGTAGCCGCCGGAGAGCCCGGCGAGCGTCGCCTCGCGCAGCGTCAGCCCGCCGAGAACTTTGCCGACGACTAGCGCGAGTGTGAACGCCGCAACTGTCGACAGCGTGGTCGCGACCAGGAACGGCGGGTTGTTCAATTCGGAGAACGGCGTCTTCGACATGATCGCAAACAGCAGCGCCGGCAGCGACACATAGAGCAGGAAGAAGTTCATCCAGGCCAGGCCCGATTCCGGCAGCGATTTGACCTTGCCACAGGCGAATCCAACGAAGATCAAGCCGAAATAAGGTAGAGCCAGATTGAGGATATCGACCATTGATGAAGTGTTTTCTGAACATTGGGGGGCTATCTGCCCCGCAACCGCGGGTTAATTCCAGATCAGGGCACTAGCATCGGCCACAATCCTGGTCTATCGACGGGGAATGATTAAAGCGCGGACCGCCAAATTCCAGATCGGACAGGTCGTGCGCCACCGGATCTTCTCGTTCCGGGGCGTGATCTTCGACATCGATCCGGAATTCAACAACACCGAGGAGTGGTGGCTGTCGATCCCCGAGGAGGTGCGGCCCCACAAGGACCAGCCGTTCTATCACCTGCTTGCGGAGAACTCGGAGTCGGAATACGTCGCCTATGTCTCCGAGCAGAATCTCGTGCCGGACGATTCCGGCGAGCCGGTCCGGCATTCCCAGGTCGCCGAGATCTTCGTCAAGGACAAGACCGGCGGTTACCGCCCGCGCAATCCGTCGCTGAACTGAGTTTTCGCAGCCATCAACTGGCCAGCAAAAAAGGCGCTCGAAACCGAGCGCCTTTTTCATGTCCGGGATCGGGTCCCGATTACTTCTGGCCGGCGGGCGGCGTGCCCTGCTGCTCGAGCTTCTTGCGCTGCTCGTCAGCCTTCTTCTGAAGCTCTTCCTGGAGCTTCTTCTGGGTCTCCTCGAACACCTTCGGATCCGTCGGCGGACCATCATAGGCCTTCTGGAATTCGCCGGCGAGCGGCAGCGGCAAGGTCAGCGGTGCGCCGTTCGCATTGATCGCCTGAACAACGAGGTTCTGACCCTTCTTCATGTTGTTGATGAACTCGGGCGTGGCCTCGTAGTCGGACATGCAGCCGTTCTGGAAACAGATCACATAAGGGCTCTGCAACGGCGGATTGTTGTCCACGATGATGCGGGTACCGTGCACCAACTGCATGCCGAGCGGCAGCGTCACGCGCAGGATCTTCTTCGGCTCGCCTTCCGGCTCGATGATGACGGCCGCGATGACCGGCTGGCCCGACTCGATACGACCGTCCTTGCCGGTGAAGCAGACCTGCTTGGCATTGGCGTCCTGGCCCTTGAGGCAGAACTTGGTCCAGGGGGCATAGATCAGCTGGATCTGCTGATCGGCCGGCTGGGCCGCACCCTGCTGGGCCGGCGCTCCTTGTTGGGCGGGAGCCGGCTGGGCGGGTGCCTGAGCGGCCGGCGCCGGCGCTTTTGGGGCAGCCTTCGGGGCGGCCTTCGGGGCAGCCTTGGGCGCGGGCGCGCCCGGAGCTGGCGCGGGAGCCTGGGCCTCGGCGGCAAACGGGACGGCCAACGCCGTCGCCGTCAACAAGGCGAGAAGTCGCCCGCGCGGCCGGACGGACGCGGCCAAGTAACGGAAATTCATTGCGGAAAACCCTTTCTGAACGGGAAGTGCCCGAACCGCTTCGACGCACCGAGCCTGGCCGCGTTGGGCGCGGCTCTCTCCCCGTCAAATGAGGCGGATAAGTGACGGGCTCGGCGCTCTTGCGCGATTGCGTGCCTTCTTAACGTGGCCGACGAAAAGATCAATGCCGACAACCGTCTTTGGCCGCGTGCCGGCGTGGGCCCGGGGAAAATCCCTGTGATAGGATTCAGGCCCGCCCGGTCCTCGAATCAACGTGTCCAGATGTTCATGTTCCAGCGCCTTCTCGAGGGCCGCCCAGTGGGTCTTTGCGTCCGCCTCTGTATACTGGCTTTCGCCTTGGGGCTTCCGGCAAGCGGTGCAGGGGCCGGGGAAGCCCACGCCATCGCCATGCACGGCAAGCCGGCGATGCCTGCCGATTTCACCCACATGCCCTACGTCAACCCTGACGCCCCCAAGGGCGGCCGGCTGACCTGGGGCGTTCTCGGCACCTTCGACAGCCTCAATCCCTTCATCGTCAAGGGACTGGCCGTGCAGCCTGTACGGAACTACGTGGTCGAGAGTCTGCTCGCGCGCGGCAATGACGAGCCGTTCACGCTCTACGGCCTGCTCGCCAGATCGGTCGAGACCGATGACGAGCGCAGCTTTGTCACGTTTCACATCGATCCCCGCGCCCGCTTCTCCGACGGCAAGCCGGTCCGCGCCGAGGACGTGCTGTTCTCCTGGCAGTTATTGCGCGACCACGGCCGTCCCAACCACCGGCAATATTACGGCAAGGTCGCAAGTGCCGAGGCGCCGGATCCGCTCACCGTCCGCTTCGACCTTGCGGGCGCCAATGACCGCGAACTGCCGCTGATCCTCGGCCTGATGCCGATCCTGCCGAAACATGCGGTCGACGTCGCGGCTTTCGAGGAGACGACGCTGACGGGCCCGGTCGGCTCCGGCCCCTATCGCGTCACCGCAGTGAGGCCCGGTGCCAGCGTGACGCTCACCCGCAATCCCGACTATTGGGGCCGTGACCTCCCCATCAATCGCGGGCTCTACAATTTCGACGAGATCAGGCTCGACTATTTTCGCGAGGCCAACGGCCAGTTCGAAGCCTTCAAGCGCGGCCTCTATGATTTCCGCATCGAGCACGAGCCGCTGCGCTGGCACGACGGCTACGACTTTCCCGCGGCGAAGAATGGCGATGTGATCCGCGACACCTTCAAGCCGGGCGTGCCGCAACCTTCCGAATTTCTGGTGTTCAACACGAGGCGTCCCATCTTCGCCGACATCCGCGTGCGCCAGGCGCTGACGCTGCTGTTCGATTTCGAGCTGGTCAACCGCAACTACTTCTTCAACCTCTACTCGCGCGTCGCCGGCTATTTTGCCGGCTCGGACCTGTCAGCGTATGGCCATCCCGCCGATGCGCGCGAGCGCGAGCTGCTCAAGCCGTTCGCCGCGCAGATCCCGCCTGACATCCTGGACGGCAGCTACCGCCTGCCGGTGACCGACGGTTCTGGGCGCGACCGTACCACTCTACGCGCGGCTCTGAAGTGGTTGTCGGAGGCCGGCTACGATCTCGACGGCACCGTGCTGCGCAACCGCGCCACCAAGGCGCCCTTCACCTTCGAGATCCTGGTCACGACCCGCGACCAGGAACGCGTCGCGCTTGCCTTTCAGCGCGACCTCAGGCGCGCCGGCATCGAGCCCAGCGTCCGATCGGTCGATCCCGTGCAGTTCGACCAGCGCCGGCTCGCCTACGAATTCGACATGATCCAGAACCGTTGGGACCAGTCGCTGTCGCCCGGCAATGAGCAATATTTCTACTGGGGGAGCGCTGCCGCCGACAGTCCGGGCACCCGCAACTACATGGGTGCCAGGGATCCCGCGGTCGATGCGATGATCGCCGCACTGCTGGAAGCCCGTGAACATACGGCTTTCATGTCGGCAGTGCGGGCGCTCGATCGCGCTTTGATCTCCGGTTTCTACACAATCCCCCTGTTTAACGTATCCGAGCAATGGATCGCGCGCTGGAATCGGATAGAACGGCCAGAGGCCACCTCGCTGTCCGGCTATTTGCCGGAGACCTGGTGGTCGAAGGGGCAGCCGCAAGCTCATCAAGCAAAGTGACGCCGTGAACCAGCCAGCCGTATCGCCGACGCTCGACACGCTGTTTCAGCGCACGCTGATGCGGCAGCCGCACGCGACCGCTCTGCTCGACCCGCTGAACAAGTTCCGCGTGACCGGGCACCAGCCGCGGCGGATGAGCTATGCCGAGGCTGACACGGCCATCGAGGCGCTGTCGGCGTATTTCGTCGAATCAGGCCTGCCGGCCAATTCCGTCATCGCCATCCAGCTGCCGAATACGGTCGAGTTCGTACTCACCGTCCTCGCCGCCCATCGCGCGGGACTCGTCGTCGCCGTGCTGCCGCTGCTCTGGCGCCATGCCGAACTGACCGCCGCTCTGAACCGCACCGCGGCGCGCGCCATCGTCACCATGAGCAAGGTCGACGGCGTCAACTATGCCGACCTCGCAATGCATGCGGCCGCGGAAGCCTTCTCGATCCGCCATGTCTGCGGCTTCGGCACCGACCTGCCCGAAGGCTTGGCCTCGCTCGACGACGTCTTGGCCCGTCCGCCCGGCACCGCGCGCGCCGTGATTCAGGATGGCCGCAAGGCGGCGATGATCTCCTTCGACGTCACCGCGGAAGGCTTTCGTCCGGTGCCACGGCCGCATTTCAGCCTGATCGCCGGTGGGCTCGCGATGTCGCTGGAAGCCGACATCAGGCAAGGCGCGACCGTGATGGCGGCGTTCACGCCGATGTCGTTCGCAGGGCTCGCCTCCTCGCTCGCGGTGTGGCTGCTGTGCGGCGGCACACTGGCGCTGCATCATCCGTTCGAGAACGACGTGCTGGAGCAGCAGATCAACGCGCACGAATGCGACGTGCTGATCGCACCGGCGCAATTTGCCCAGCGGCTCGGCGATTCCGATCTCGCGGCGCGGATGCCGACCTTGCGCAACGTCATCGGCCTGTGGCGCGCCCCCGAGCAGGTGGCGGCGAGCGAGGCATGGATCGCGCCGCACGCGCCGTTCACGGACGTCTATCTGTTCGGCGAGGCCGGATTGTTCGGCGCCCGGCGTGGCGAAGACGGCATGCCGGTGCCGGTGATGCCGGGACCGCACGGCGCGCCGCGCGAGCAGTCGGGTTCGTCGATCGCCGGCGAGATTCTGCTGACGCCGAAAGGCACGCTCGGCCTGCGCGGCCCGATGGTGCCGATCGCGGCCTACGCCCCGCCGCCGCCGGTCGGCGACACCCTGATCGCGCAGCCGCCACGCGACTATGTCGATACCGGCTATGCCGCGCGGCTCGACCGTCCCAGCGGCGCGATCTGCATCACCGCGCCGCCCTCCGGGATCATGGCGGTCGGCGGCTACCGCTTCCTCTCCAACGACCTCCAGGAATGGGCGCGACGGCTCGGCCAGGGTGCGCTGCTGACCGCGCTGCCCGACCGGCTCTCCGGTCACCGGCTCGCGGGCCGCGCCCAGGACAATGCCCGCGCCCGCGAGGCGCTCAGCGAACTCGGGCTTAACCCGCTGATGGTCGAAGCTTTTCGCGATCGATCCGGGCCGGTCTAAGCGAAGTTTCGACCGTTCCATTGACGCTGCATTAAGGCGGCCGGACTAGATTGCGCGGCACCTGTCGCGTGATCAGAGTCTCTCGATGTCCCAGGCTGGCCCGATCCTGTTTGTGTCCAATGGCGAACGGCCGGCCTTCATTGCGGCGCTGGACGAGGCGCGATTCTTCCCCGTGATCGACACCGGCTGGGCCGGCGCGGTGCGCGCGGTCGAAGAGGTGCAGCCGGCCGTGGTTCTCGCCGCGATGCATGCCGGGCACGAGCCGCATCTGGCGTTGCTCGCCAGGAAGATCGCGGAGCAATCACCCTACCTCCCCTTCGTGGCGCTGGATGCGGCGGGCGCGCTCCCGCACAACGCCCTGCCTTTCTCCTCCTCGCGCGGCGGCCATTCCGAACGCCTGATTGCGCGGCTTCGCGCCGCGCTGCGCATTCGCACCCTTCATGCCACGGTGCTGCGCCGGCTGCCCGAGGTGAAAGTCGCGCTACCGGAGGCCGATCCCGCACGCGATGCTACGGTGCTTCTGATCGGCCGCGGCTCGGCTTACCCTGCGCTTTCCGTCGCGCTCGGCGAGCGCGTCGGCGTCGTCGGAGCGCTCTCGATCGAGGCCGCGGCCAAGCATCTCAACACCCGCGACCTCGACGGCGTCGTGCTCGCCGAAGGTTTTACCGCCCGCGTGACCGATGCCTTCCTCACGGTGCTCGCCGAGGACACCCGCTTCCGCAGCCTCCCCGTGATCCTCACCGCGCATCAGTTGACGCAGACCTACGACCTGCCCAATCTCGAACTGATCCCGGGCGAGCCGGCGAAAGTCGCCGCCAACGCACTGCCCCTGATCCGCCAGCACGCGATGGAAGCTCAGCTGAGCCGCACGCTGCGCTCGATCGATGCCGGCGGCTGGCTCGACCCGCGCAGTGGCCTGCTCACGGTGGAAGCTTTTGCGCGCGATTTTGCCAAGGCGGTCGAGCAGACGCTGGCCCGCGGCGGCGGCCTCTCGGTCGCGCGCTTCGCCTTCGACCCCGGCAATTCCCGCGCCCAGCTCGATGCCGCGCGTATTCTCAGCCGCCTGATGCGGCAGATGGATTTTGGCGCGGCGCAGAAGGACGGTTCGGTCATCGTCGTGTTCGCGGAGACCGACTTCCGCACCGCGCACATGATCGCCCGCCGTCTCTCCGCGGTGATGCGGCACACCTCGAACGGCAAGCACGAGATGCGCAGCGATCCCGTCGTCTCGGTGGATTCGCTCTCGCCGTCGGATACGGCAAGGTCGCTGCTCGGAAGGCTGTCGGCCGACGCCTCACGCGCGGCGTCGTAGGTACCTCGCGAGCTGCCACAACAAACACCGTCATTGCGAGCGTAGCGAAGCAATCCAGACTGTCTCCGCAGAGGGACTCTGGATTGCTTCGCTGCGCTCGCAATGACGTGGTGAGACCTGAAGCCTCACGCCGCCTTCTTGCTCTGCGCGAGCTGTGCCAGCTGGCGCATGATCTCGGTGGTGCCGGCCAGACGATCTTCCGGCGTTTCCCAATCCTGCAGGAACACCACCTTCATGTCCGGCCGCACCTTCGCGGCCTGGCCGTGGCTGCGGATGAAGCTCACCAGGCGATCGGGATGGGCAAACGAATTGTCGCGGAAGGCGATAACGGCGCCCTTCGGGCCGGCATCGATCTTGCCGACATTTGCCTGACGGCAGAACGCCTTGATCGCGGCGACCTTGAACAAATAGCGCACCTCGTCCGGCAGCACGCCGAAACGATCGCGCATCTCGGCGCCGAAGTTCTCGATCTCCTCCTCGCTGTCGAGGTCGGCGAGCCGGCGGTAGAGCGACAGCCGCACCGAGAGATCGCCGACATAGTCCTCCGGAATCAGCACGGGCATGCCGATGGTGATGGTCGGCGACCAGCGATCGGCGGCGGGCTCCGACACGCCGGCCTTGAGGTTGACGATCGCCTCCTCCAGCATCGACTGGTAGAGTTCGAAGCCGACCTCCTTGATATGGCCGGACTGCTGCTCGCCCAGAATGTTGCCGGCGCCGCGGATATCGAGGTCGTGCGAGGCGAGCTGGAAGCCCGCGCCCAGCGTCTCCAGCGATTGCAGAACGGTGAGCCGGCGCTCGGCCTGCGCCGTGATCTTCTGCTGCGCCGGCAGCGTGAACAGCGCATAGGCCCGCAGCTTGGAACGGCCGACGCGGCCGCGGAGCTGATAGAGCTGGGCGAGGCCGAACATGTCCGCGCGATGCACGATCAGCGTGTTGGCGTTGGGGATGTCGAGGCCGGATTCCACGATCGTGGTCGACAGCAGGATGTCGAACTTGCCATCGTAGAACGCGGTCATGATGTCCTCGATCACGGCGGGCGGCATCTGCCCGTGCGCGACCGCGACCTTCATCTCCGGCACGTTCTTGTCGAGGAAGTCCTTGACCTCGGCGAGGTCGTCGATGCGCGGCACCACGTAGAACGCCTGGCCGCCGCGATAGCGCTCGCGCAGCAGCGCCTCGCGGATCATCAAGGGGTCGTGCGGGGCGACGAAGGTGCGGACCGCGAGGCGGTCGACCGGCGGCGATGCGATGATCGAGAGCTCGCGCACGCCAGTGAGCGCCAGCTGGAGCGTGCGCGGGATCGGCGTCGCCGACAGCGTCAGCACGTGCACCTCGGCGCGGAGCTGCTTCAGCCGCTCCTTGTGGGTGACACCGAAATGCTGCTCCTCGTCGACGATCAGCAGGCCGAGATCCCTGAACTTGATCGACTTGCTGAGCAGCGCATGCGTGCCGACGACGATGTCGACCGAGCCGTCGGTGAGCCCTTTCTTGACCAGATTGAGCTGCTTGGCCGGGACCAGGCGGGAGGCCTGCGCGACCTGGACCGGGAAACCCTTGAAACGGTCGGTGAACGTCTTGTGATGCTGACGGGCGAGCAGCGTGGTCGGCACCACGACCGCGACCTGCTTGCCTTCGAGCGCCACGGCGAAGGCGGCGCGCAAGGCCACCTCGGTCTTGCCGAAGCCGACGTCGCCGCAAATCAGCCGGTCCATGGGACGGCCGAGCTCGAGGTCCTTCAGCGTGGACTCGATCGCGCCAAGCTGATCCTCGGTCTCGTCATAGGGGAAGCGCGCGCAGAACTCGTCGTAGAGGCCCGGCTGCACCGGCAGCTTCGGCGCCTCGTGCAGGTGGCGCTCGGCGGCGATCTTGATCAGGTCGCCCGCGATCTCGCGGATGCGGTTCTTGAGCTTGGCCTTGCGCGTCTGCCAACCCGAGCCGCCGAGACGATCGAGTTCGACCGAGGTCTGGTCGGAGCCATAGCGCGACAGCAGCTCGATGTTCTCGACCGGCAGGAACAGTTTTGTCTCGGCGGCATAATGCAGCTCGAGGCAGTCATGGGGCGCGCCGGCGACGTCGAGCGTCTGCAGGCCGATGAAGCGGCCGATACCGTGATCGACGTGGACCACGATGTCGCCGGCGGCGAGGCTCGTCACCTCCGAGATGAAATTGTCGAGCTTGCGGTTCGCCTTGCGCGGCCGGACCAGGCGATCGCCAAGGATGTCCTGCTCGCTGATGACAGCGATCTCGTCGGTCTCGAAACCGCTTTCCAGGCCGAGCACGGCCAGCATGGTCTCGTTGCGCGGGGTGGCCTGCACCGTGCGCCAGCTGTTGACGCTGGTCACTGGGGTGAGCTTGTGATCGCGCAGCATCGAGGTCATGCGGTCGCGCGAGCCCTCCGTCCAGAGCGCGATGACCACCTTCTTGCGGCTTGTCAGCAGCACATGCACATGTGCGACGACGGCTTCGAAGACGTTGACCTTGCTATCGTTGCGCTCCGGCGCGAAGTCGCGGCCCTTGCGTGCGCCGGCATCGACCACGCTGGTACCATCTGCAGGCACCGAAAACTGCGTCAGCCGCACCAGCGGCATCCCGCTCTCGCGCTTGCCCCACTCCTCCTCGGTCAAATAGAGCCTGTCAGGCGGCAGCGGCTTGTAGATGGCGCCGCCGCCCGGATGCTCCATCGCGTCGCGGCGGGCCTGGTAATAATCGAGGATCTGCTTGAAGCGCTCGCGGATGGCATCCTCGGCCTGCGG
Organism: Bradyrhizobium sp. Ken51; assembly: GCF_055807435.1. NCBI lineage: Bacteria > Pseudomonadati > Pseudomonadota > Alphaproteobacteria > Hyphomicrobiales > Nitrobacteraceae > Bradyrhizobium > Bradyrhizobium sp. Ken51. The sequence continues at coordinate 121,292 of NZ_JBVVPB010000013.1, forward strand.
CTCGATCGCGACGGCTGCCCCTTGCAGATAGTCGAACAGCGTGTCCATCCGGTCCTGGAACAGCGGCAGCCAGTGCTCCATGCCAGGATGGCGGCGGCCCTCGCTGACGGCTTCGTAGAGCGCGTCGTCGCGTTCGGGTGCGCCGAACTCGGCGACATAACCCATGCGAAAGCGGCGGATGGTGTCGGTGACGAGCTGGAATTCGGAGATCGGCACGAGATTGAGCGCGCGCATGTCGAGCAGCGTGCGCTGGGTCTCGGCATCGAAGGTGCGGATCGATTCCAGGCTGTCGCCGAAGAAGTCGAAGCGGACCGGCTGTTCCAGGCCGGCCGGAAACAGGTCCAGAATGCCGCCGCGCACGGCGTATTCGCCGGGCTCGCGCACGGTCGAGGAGCGGTTGTAGCCGTTGTGTTCGAGCCAGGCCACGATGGTGTCCATCGGCACGACGTTGCCCGGCGCGACCGACAGCGCCTGCGCCGCGACGAGCTCGCGCGCCGGCACGCGCTGGACGACCGCGTTCACCGTGGTCAGCACGATCAGGGGCTTGTCGCTGCCGGTCAGTGACGCCAGGCGTGCCAGCGTCGTCAGGCGCTGGGCGAGAACGCCGCCATGCGGCGAGACGCGGTCATAGGGCTGGCAGTCCCAGGCGGGGAAAGTCAGCACGGGCAAATCGGGCGCGAAGAATTGCAGCGCACGTTCGAGCTGCTGCATCCGCGGCCCGTCGCGGCAGATCACCGCGAGGCTGACAGCCGGCTTCTTCGGCCGCGCCGCGATGGCGCGCGCGAGATCGGAAACGACGAGGCCCTCGGCGCCCTCGGCGACATTGGCAAGCGTCAGCGCGCGGCCGGGCGTGAGCAGCTCGGCCGGCGATTTCATCCCCTGCTTCATACGTCGCGGTCCGCGATCGGAAACGCCTTGATGCGCGCAAACAGCGGGCCGATGACTTCGGCGGGAAGCACCTTGTCGCCGGTGATGGCGGCATAGAGGTCGGGATCGGCCTCTTCGAGCAGGGTCTCGAGCTGCGTCAGTTCGTCATCGGACAGATTGCCGATCTCGGCATCCGCGAAGCGGCCGAGGATCAGGTCCATCTCGCGCGTGCCGCGGTGCCAGCAGCGGAACAGAAGCCGCTTGCGGCGGTCGTCCAGCCCGTTGCTCGATCGTGTCGTTCCCGTCATGTCTCAATTCCAGTCAAACGCCAAAAGCCCGGACGTGCCGGGCCGGGGTGATATAGCCACTCGGGCGGGCCCTGTCAGCCCTCGATTTGTCATGGCCCGGTGCCGCCGCGGGGAAACGAAAAAACACGTGGATGCTGGGCATAAAGCCGGGCATGACGAGCGAAAACGATCCTAGGTTCGCCTGATGCGCCCCAGCCTGCTCAATCCGCTGTTTGCCCCCGTGACCAGCCTCTCCGGCGTCGGTCCGAAGCAGGACAAGCTGCTGCAATATCTGCTCAGCCGCAATGAGACGCCGCGGCTGATCGATCTGTTGCTGCATCTGCCGAGCCAGGTCATCGACCGCCGCGCCCGGCCGAAGATCCGCGACGCCGCGCAGGGAACCATGGTGACGCTGGAGGTCACCGTCGACCGCCACCGCCCGCCCCCGCCACGCAATGCGCGCGCGCCGTATCTGGTTTACGCCAGCGACGATACCGGCGACGTCGTGCTGACGTTCTTCCGCGCCAAGCCCGGCTATGTCGAGAAGCTGCTGCCGATTGGCGAGAAGCGCTTCGTCTCCGGCACGCTCCAGATGTATGACGGCATTCCGCAGATCGTGCATCCCGACCGGGTGCTGGACGAGGAGGCGATTTCAAAACTCTCCGGCATCGATCCCGTCTATCCCTTGACCGAAGGCCTCGCACTCGGCTCGCTTCGCCGTGCGGTCGCGCAGGCGCTGCAGAAGCTGCCGGCGCTACCGGAATGGATCAGTCCGGAAGTGCTGCGCCGCTGCGGCTTCCCGCCGATCGCCGAGGCGCTCACCCGCGTGCATCAGCCGGTGGAGCTCACCGACATTCTGCCCGACCAGCCGTTCTGGTCCCGGCTCGCCTTCGACGAGTTGCTCGCCGGCCAGCTGGCCCTTGCCTTGATCCGCGCCCAATTGCGTCGCCCGGCCGGCGTGCGCAATGCCGGCGATGGGCAGCTCCGCAACAAGATCATCGATGCCCTGCCCTATGCGCTGACGTCATCCCAGCGCGACGCAGCAGCCGCAATCGCCAATGATCTGCAACAGCCGGTGCGCATGTTGCGTCTGCTCCAGGGCGACGTCGGCTCCGGCAAGACCGTGGTCGCGCTGCTCGCCGCCGCTGCCGTCACCGAGGTCGGCAAGCAAGCGGCGCTAATGGCGCCGACCGAAATTCTGGCCCGTCAGCACATCAAGACCATCGCACCGCTCGCAGAGCGCGCGGGCATGCGGGTCGCGATCCTCACCGGCCGCGAAAAGGGCAAGGAGCGGCGGGAACTGCTGGCACAACTCGAAGCCGGCGAGATCGATCTGCTCGTCGGCACCCATGCGCTGATCCAGGACGACGTGATCTTCAAGGATCTCGCCCTCGCCGTCGTTGACGAACAGCATCGTTTTGGTGTGCGCGAGCGGCTGGCGCTGACGTCAAAGGGCGAGGCAGTCGACGTACTGGTGCTGAGCGCCACGCCGATCCCGCGCACGCTGGTGCTGACTTATTTCGGCGACATGGACATCAGCGAGCTCAGGGAGAAACCCGCCGGCCGCCAGCCGATCGAAACCCGCACCATCTCGATGAGCCGCCTCGGCGAGGTCACCGACAGCATCGGCCGCGCGCTCGAATCCGGCAAGCTGGCCTACTGGATCTGCCCACTGGTCGAGGAATCCGAGGCCGAGGGTACCGAGCACCTGACCAATGCGACCAAGCGCTTCGAAACTCTGCAAAAGCGTTTCGGCGACCGTGTCGGCCTCGTCCACGGCCAGATGAAGGGCACCGAGAAGGACCGCGTGATGGGCCAGTTCGCCGCCCACGAGATCGGTCTGCTGGTCGCGACCACCGTGGTCGAGGTCGGTGTCGACGTGCCGGCGGCGACCATCATGGTGATCGAGAACGCCGAACGCTTTGGGCTCGCCCAGCTTCATCAATTGCGCGGCCGCATCGGGCGCGGCTCGGAAGCCTCGACCTGTCTTCTGCTCTACTCCGATCCGCTCGGCGAGATGTCGAAGGCACGGCTCAAGGTGATCCGCGAGACCACCGACGGTTTTCGCATTGCCGAGGAAGATCTGAAGCTGCGCGGCGAAGGCGATGTGCTCGGCGTGCGCCAGAGCGGCCTGCCCGGCTACCGCATCGCCCGCTCCGAGGTGCACGGCCAGCTCATCACGCAGGCCCGCGACGAGGCGCTGCGCATCCTGAAGGACGATCCGAAACTCAAGGGCGAGCGCGGCGAGGCGCTGCGATGCCTGCTGTATCTGTATGAGCGCGATGAAGCGATCCCGCTGATCGGGGCGGGTTAGCTGACCGCTCTCTGCCGCCCGATCTCGTAGGCCGCCACATGCGCCCGGGCGAGATCCAGCAGGGGCGTGTCGATGCCGAGCATACGGGCGCGATTGGCCATATCGCCAAGGATATGCTCGGCCTCGGTGATCGAGCCACGCTCGATATCACGCAGCATCGAGGCCTTGAGCGGGGAGTCTGGAGTCGTGAACAGTTTTCGGTCAAACTCGATGAAAGGCGCTCGCGGCTCAAAACCCGAGGCGGTCGCGACGGCGCAGCATTCGGCGAACAGTCGGAAGATGGATTGCTCGCCGTTCGGCACGGCCAGAATGTCTCCGATGCTTGCACGCATCAGGCAGGTGATGCCGGCGAGCGTCGAGAGCTGGACGAATTTCTCCCACATGTCCTGCATGATCGCTTCGCTGGCGCGCACGTCGATACCGGGCACGTGCAGCAGCGTCTCCAGGGCCAGCACACGCTCGCTCAATGAACCCTCGATCTCGCCGAACACGATGGTCTGATTGGCCATGAACTGAACGACACGGCCATCCGCATCGAGCCCGGCACTGACGTTCGCAAGCCCGCCGAGCACCTGCGCGGCGCCGAACCGCACAGTCAGTGCGTCGACATGTTTCAACCCGTTGAGGATCGGCAAAATCATCGTGTTGGCGCCGACCGCTGGGGCAAACTGGGCCATCGCATCGTCGAGCGAGTAGGATTTCACGCCGACGAGCACGACGTCGAACGTTTCCTTGAGATCGTTGGCCAGGATGACCTTCGGCTGCACGGCGAAATCGCCGTGCGGGCTCACGACCTGCAATCCATTCCGCCGCAATTGCTCCGCACGCCCAGCCCGCACCAGAAAGGTCACGTCGCCGCCGGCTCGGACCAGGCGCGCTCCGTAATAACCTCCGAGCGCACCCGCGCCAATCACAAGTACTCTCATTCGAACTCCCGTTGCGGAGGAATTGCCTCCGCAGAAACAATAACAGATGGGCCACGCGCCGTCTCCTCCTCGTCATTGCGAGCGCAGCGACTTGTCCGCCGAAGCTTTAGCGAAGGCGGAAGAAATCCAGAATCTTTCCGCCGAGGGACTCTGGATTGCTGCGCTTCGCTCGCAATGACGATGCGGATAAGCCCGGCTCTTAAGACTCCCCCTTTCATCGCGGCTGGCTTTGTGAAATCTTCCCATCATGCGCCGGATCATCGTCGTAGGCTGTCAGGGTAGCGGAAAGACGAGCCTCTCCCGGAATCTCGGGCGAATGCTCGGGCTGCCCGTGGTGCATCTCGACGTGCTCTACTGGCGGCCGGGATGGAAGCCATCCGACAAACCGAGCTTCCGGGCGCGTGTCACCGATGCGATCGCGGGCGACGAATGGGTTGTCGACGGCAGCTTCTCGGGACTCGCATTCGATCTCACACTCGCGCGTGCCGATACGCTGGTCGTCATCGACCGCCCGCGCTGGCTCTGCCAGTGGCGCATTCTCCTGCGCTCCGCCCTTGATCGCGACAAGACCCGGCCTGACCTCCCGGAAGGGTGCCCCGAACAGTTCGACTGGAAATTGATGCGCGAGGCGTGGCGCTACGACACCGAGCGCGCGCCGGTCATCGAGGCCGAGCGTGTGCAGTACGGTGCTGACGTCCCGGTCGTGCGCTTGAGACGCGATCGGGACATCCAGGGTTTTCTGGATTCGGTGCACGGCAGATGATCGATGGCCGTGACGTGAGACCGGACGATCAGGATTTCTTCTGCGCGATACGCGCGGCGAATGCCTTCATCAGGTCGGTATCCGCTGCGTCGCCTTTGGCGTCCTCGGCGAGATGCTCGAACCAGCGCGCAAAGCCTTCGTAAACTTGGCTCGCCGGATGATCGGGGCCGAGGAAGCCGGAAATCTCCCGCATCTCCGCGACCCAGCGATAGGCTTTCGGGATCATGTCCGGCAGCGCGACTTCGAGCCGGGCCAGAACCGCGGGCTGGCTGAGCGCGAGTTCGTCGCGCAGCGCATCGGCCGCGCCCGCTTTCGTTGCCGCGACCACCATCGCCGAGCCGATGCCGGCGAGGCCCTTGACGATCCCGGCATATGACATTTTCAGCGCGGACGCGGCACCGACCGGCCCTTCGACGATCCGCACGTCGAGCCCGAGATCCTTCAGCACGGTGACGTCCTTGGCGTGCTCGCCGGACATGTAGAAGGCCGGGCTCTTGCCGCCGGGCTCGGGCGGGAACCCGATGATGCCGGCATCGACGAACGGCGCCTGTGCCGAGGCGATGATCTCCTCGATCCTCATCACGGTATCGACGTTGACGGCATTGCAATCGACCACGACCGGCTTCTTCTCGCGCCGGACGATCAGCCCCGCCAGCCGCTCGGCGAGCGCCACGGCTTCGCCCGGCGGCACGATCGAGAGGATGATGTCGGCGTCCGCGATCGCGTCGTCCTCGGCGCCGATCATGCCGGCATCCGCCGCGCGTTTGCGCGTCGCCTCGCTCCGCCCATTCAACGACGTCAGCACCCGCGCACCGTGCTCGCCGAGACGTTGGGCCACCGCACTGCCCATGGCACCGGGCGCGAGGATCGCAATGGTTTTGGACATCGTGCACTCCAGATCGAATTCCGAGCAATGCGCTCGGTTCAACCGGAGACTAGCAGAGGACGGGACGCCCGCGTGATCGGCGGCCATCCCGCAGAGGAATGGCCCTACTCCACCTTCGCAGGCTGAGGCTGGAGCGCCGAGGCGTTGGCAATACGCGCGGCATTCGCCATGCCCGCCAGCGCCGCTGCCTTCTTCGAATCGGGCGCCGAGCCCGGCTGCACCACGCCGGCCGACATGATCAACGTCGCGGCGTCCTCGGTGCTCATGTCGACCTCGACGATCTTGCTCTTCGGCACGTAGAAGAAGAAGCCGGTCGTCGGGTTCGGCGAGCACGGCAGGAACACCGAGACGTGCTCCTCCTGACCCGGCAGGCTGCGGGAGACATCCTCGTTCGGCGATTGCGAGATCAGCACGATCGACCACATGCCCGGCGAGGGAAACTCGACCAGGCCGACTTTGCGGAAGCTCGAGCCCTTGCCCGAGAACAGCGTCTCGAACACCTGCTTCAGGCCACGGTAGATGGCGCGCACCGCCGGGATCCGGCCGAGGAAGGTCTCGCCGACATCGACCAGCGTTCGGCCGATGAGATTGGCCGCGAGGAAGCCGACCAGAGTCAGCGTGAAGAATGCGACGATCAGTCCCCATCCGGGGATGACGTACGGCATGTAGGTTTCGGGTCGGTAGGCCAGCGGCACGAACGGCCGCACCACGCCATCAACCCAGGTGACGAACCACCAGACCAGATAAAAGGTGATCGCGACCGGTCCCGTCACCACGAGACCGGTGAGAAAATAATTGCGGAAGCGGCCCATCAGGCCGGTATGCGGCTCCGGCAGGGGATCAAGAGGCGCAGGCGCGTCGTCACGGGGGTTCATTCGGGTTCCAGGTCGGTCGCTTCGTCCAAGCTAGGGTCTTCTAGCAGGTTTTGGAAGACCACGAAGCGTTCCGGCCCGGCCCTTCTGCCTATTCCACCGTCACGGATTTCGCGAGGTTGCGCGGCTGGTCGACATCGGTCCCCATGATCACCGCCGTATGATAGGCGAGCAGCTGAACGGGGACGGCATAGACCATCGGCGTGAACGCTGCCGCCATATCAGGCATGACGATGGTGACGAGGGACTCGACGGTCGCCTCCGCCACGCCTTTGGCATCGGTCATCAGGATGATCTTGCCGCCGCGAGCGGCGACCTCCTGCATGTTGGAGACGGTCTTCTCGAACACACGGTCGTAGGGCGCGATAACGACGACCGGCATGGTCTCGTCGATCAGCGCGATCGGCCCGTGCTTGAGCTCGCCGGCGGCATAGCCCTCGGCGTGGATGTAGGAGATCTCCTTCAGCTTCAACGCGCCTTCGAGCGCGAGCGGGAAACTGGTGCCGCGGCCGAGATAGAGCACGTCACGCGATTTGGCGATCTCGCGGGCGAGCTTCTCGATCTGGACCTCGGTGGTGAGCGCATCCGACATCAAACGCGGGATCTCGACGAGCCCGTGGACGAGCTTGGTCTCGTCCTCGTCGGACAGTTCGCCGCGGGCCTTGCCGGCCGCGATCGCAAGATTTGCCAGCACCATGAGCTGGCAGGTGAAGGCCTTGGTCGAGGCGACGCCGATCTCCGGGCCGGCCAGCGTTTGCAGCACGGTCTCGCTTTCGCGCGCGATCGTCGAGGTCGGCACGTTGACGACGGCCACCGTGTGCACGCCTTCGGCCTTGGCGTAGCGCAGCGCAGCCAAGGTGTCGGCGGTCTCGCCCGATTGCGAGATGAAGATGGCGAGATCACCCTTGCGCAAGGGCGCCTCGCGGTAGCGGAATTCGGAAGCGACATCGACCTCGACCGGCACGCGCGCGAAACGCTCGAACCAGTATTTTGCGACGAACCCGGCGTAGCTCGCGGTGCCGCAGGCCGTGATGTTGATGCGTTGGATATTCTTGAAGTCGAACGGCAGCTTGACCGGCAGCGAGACGCGCTCGGTCGCCATGTCGACATAGCGTGCCAGCGTGTGGCCGACCACTTCCGGCTGCTCGTGGATCTCCTTGGCCATGAAGTGGCGGTAATTGGCCTTGTCGACCAGCGAGGTCGAGGCGGCGTGCTTGGTCTTCTCGCGCTGGACGGCGTGGCCGTCCTTGTCGAAGATCGCAGCGCTCGTGTGGGTCAGCACGACCCAGTCGCCGTCCTCGAGATAGCTGATCGTGTCGGTGAACGGCCCGAGCGCGATGGCGTCGGAGCCGAGATACATCTCGCCGTCACCATAGCCGATCGCGAGCGGCGGACCGTTGCGGGCGCCGATCATCAAATCGTCCTCGCCGGCGAAGATGAAGCCGAGCGCGAACGCGCCGCGCAGCCGCGCCAGCGCCAATTTCACCGCTTCCACCGGCTTGTTGCCGCGCGTGAGCAGATCGTCGACGAGATGCAGCACGATCTCGGTGTCGGTCTGGGTGTGGAACACCGTGCCTTTCTTCTCGAGCTCCTCGCGCAGCTCGCGGAAATTCTCGATGATGCCGTTGTGAACCACGGCGACACGCTCGGTCGCGTGCGGGTGCGCATTGTTCACGGTCGGCTTGCCGTGGGTGGCCCAGCGGGTGTGACCGATTCCGGTCGTGCCCTTGAGCGGCTCGGCTTCCAGCCGCTTCTCCAGATTCTTCAGCTTGCCCTCGGCGCGGCGGCGCTCGAGATGCTTGCCTTCGAGCGTGGCGACGCCCGCGGAATCATAGCCGCGATATTCAAGACGTTTGAGCGAATCCACCAATTGCTCTGCAACCGGCTCGCGCCCGAGAATGCCGACAATCCCGCACATGCGGATCACTATCCCCCAAATCGTCGAAAAATCGCCTAAACGACGCGCTCGGTTTTTAGCGAAGTTCCTAAGGAACCAGATACTCAATAATTATTGCTGATTGAGACAGCACCGACGGCAACGAGCCTCGCCTGCGTCGAACTGGCTGGGCCATAAACCGCGCGCGTTAACTTGTTGTCAACAAATTTGGCCAACCCTCGCGTATCAAGGAGAGAGGCCATGAAAGGCTCATCCGACCGCAAAAGTCTGTCATCGATGTCTGTGCGCGCCAGCGAGACTACCGGCACGCACCTTGCGCACTGGCCGCCGCCCCAGCGCGGCAAGGAAAGCAAGCCCGTCTTCATCAAGCACGTCGCCGGCGAGCCGGCGAAGCGTGCCAAGCCGCGCGGCTGGCGCCTGACTCGCGCGATCTTCTCGGAATTCGCCGACGACGAATAGCGGCGCTCATTTTTCCGGCTTCTTGCCACCCGTCTTCATCTCGCGATAGCGCGCCGCGCCACCGTCGCGGATGGTCTGCGGGCTGCGCTCCAGCGCCATGGCGTCATCAGGCACGTCGCGCGTGATCACCGAGCCCGAGCCGATATAGGCGCCGTTGCCGATTGTAACAGGTGCGACCAGCGAGGAGTTGGTGCCGACGAACGCGCCCTGCCCGATGATCGTCTTGTGCTTCTTGAAGCCGTCGTAGTTGCAGGTGATGGTGCCGGCGCCGATGTTGGAATTGGCACCGATTGTGGCGTCTCCAATGTAGGAGAGATGGTTGACCTTGACGCCGGCCTCCAGCGTCGCGGCCTTGGTCTCCACGAAATTGCCGATGCGCGCGCCGTCGCCGAGCGAGGTGCCGGGCCGCAGCCGCGCATAGGGGCCGATGGAGACCTTCTTGCCGAGCGACGTCTCGACGATATGCGAAAAGGAATGGACCACCGTGCCGTCGCCGATCGAAACGCCGGGGCCGATCACAACGAAGGGCTCGATCGTCACGTCCTTGCCGAACACGGTATCCCCGGCGAGGTAGACGGTGTCGGGCGCGATCAGCGTCACGCCGGACTCCATCGCTGCCTTGCGCAACCGCGCCTGCATCACGCTTTCGGCCTCGGCGAGTTGCGCCTTGGTGTTGATGCCGCGCACTTCGTCCTCGCTGGTTTCGATCACCACGGCATCCCACCCCTGTTCGCTGATAATGCCGACCGCGTCGGTCAGATAATATTCGCCCTTGGAATTCGCATTGCCGATCTTGTCGAGGATCGCGAGCGCGCGGCGGCCGTCGATCGCCATGACCCCGGCATTACAGAGGTCGATCCTGCGCTCCTCGGCGCTGGCATCGGCCTGCTCGCGGATCGCGACCAGGCGGTCGCCCTCGACGATAAAGCGGCCATAGCCGGTGGGATCGGCGGCACGGAATCCGAGCGCCGCAATTGCGGCGCCTTTGGCCAGCGGCGCGCGCAGCCGCGCAAAGGTCTCGGCCGAGATCAGCGGCGTGTCGCCAAACGCAATCAGCAGATCATCCACGCCCCCCGCAATGGCATCACGCGCCGCCAGCACCGCATGCGCGGTGCCGAGCCGGTCCTGTTGCACGAAGGTGAGCGCGTCGGGGCGGATGCGCTTTGCTTCGTCCGCCACCGCCTGATGGTCGGGTCCGATCACGACCGCGAGCGAGGTGCCGGTTCCCCTGGGCGCCGCGGCAAGCACGTGGGCGAGCAGGCTCTGGTGCGCGACCGGATGCAGCACTTTCGGCAGGTGTGAGCGCATACGCGTGCCTTCGCCGGCGGCGAGCACGATCGTGAGGCTGGAACGGGCGGTCATCGAAATCCTGTCAATCGGCCGAATCGATCGGCGCCAGCGGGCGACGGGCCGCCCTCATCAGCTATCGCCTTGCTACCCCCGCAAACGCCCGGAGTTCAAGTGCGACACGCTTTTCCTGTTAATGTTCCCTGATTGATTCGGGGAAGCCGGACAGGGGTTGGGCACTTAACGTTCATGGCAAAGGATTCCGACCCACTGGCGGATGCCTTCGGCGACAAGGAGACCGGCGGGCTGTTCTCCGGCCTCGTGGCCGAGGAGAGTTCGTTCGATCGCGGCATGATGTGGCGGCTGGGCTCATGGGGCGTGGCGGCCGTCGGCGCCGTGGTGATTGCCGTGTTCGCCAACCAGGCCCAGCTCGGCTGGCGGCGCGACCAGGTTGCGTCCGCCGATCTCGCGCGCCAGGCCGACCGGCTCCAGATGCTGACCAAAGAGAGCCAGAACGAGGCCCGACGCCTCGCCTCCGCCATCGAGACGCTGAACACCGATCGCGACCGGCTCTATTCGCGCGTCACCGTGCTAGAGCAAGGGCTGGATTCCGTCACCGGCGCCATCGCCAAGCAGACGACAACGCCGCCGCAGGCATCCGTTGCGAAACCTCAGGACGCGCCGGCTTTGATCGGGCCGCCGGCGCCCGGCATCGGGCCGGTCGCCTCGACACCGGCTTTGGCCAACGACAAGCCGCGCGCAGAGGCTGCAAAGGAGCCATCGAGCCCGCCGCCACAAAGCGCGGCCGCGGCCTCGCTGGTCGCGCAGTTGCCGGCAACGAATTCGGCACTGCCGATGCTTCCGCTGGTCCCATCCAAATCGATCATGGCGCCGCCCGATCCGGCCGCCCCGAAACTGGTTCAGCCCGAGACCACTGAGAAAGCTGCCGAGAAGAAGCCCGATCCGGCGCCCGCGCCCATCGAAGTCGCCGCTGCACCAGCCAAGCCGCCGGAGGCCGCCGAAAGCGAGGCTCCCGCGATCGCGGTCCAGCAGACGCGCTTTGCGATTGATCTCGGTGGCGCCAACTCGCTCGAAGGCCTGCGCGCATTGTGGCGCGGGGTCACCAAATCCAATCCTGAGATCGCAGCGTTGCGGCCGATCATCATGATCAAGGAAGGCAACACCGGCCTCGGCATGCAGCTCCGCCTCGGTGCCGGCCCGCTGATCAACGCAGCGGCTGCAGCAAAACTCTGCGCCGGCCTCGCCGAGAACGACCGCCACTGCGAGACCACCGTGTTCGACGGCCAGCGGCTGTCAATGCGCGGCGGGCAGGAAAAACAAGAAAAGACTCAGGATCGAGTTCAAGAGAAGAACTCCGACAAGAACCAGGACTCGGTGCCACAAGCCGAGACCGTCCCGGCGCCCGCGCCCGCCGCCAAGCCTGACAAGCATCGCCGCAGCTATTCCTCAAAACGCTCATCGAAGCGCGAGGAGCCCGCGCCTGCTCCTGCGGCGCAGCCGGCCGCACAGCCGAAGCCGGAGACGGCGTCGGCGGGATCGACGCTGTCGTCGTTCTTCAGGCGGTAGACGCGGCATCCGCTCTGCGGCGAAGACCATCTCGCGTCCGACGTATCAAACGATACGAAGGCCTCAGACCCAAGACGGCAGTATCCGCGACGAACAATGATTCGGAGCGGAGATGGCGGACGAGACGTTTCTGCGCGAGCACCTCGCGCTCATCCGCGAGCTGGCCGAACAGGCCGACCCCTATATCAAGAGGCGATTGCTGGCCTTGGCCGAAAAATACGAACGTCGGCTGAGCGAGCAGAACCGGACGATGCAAAATCGGCCTTGATGCCTCATCGGCGCACGCAATCACTTACTCCATGCGCGCCTTTTCCTTCAGGTCGCGAATGCGGTTCTCAGCTTCATCCCTCGACTGGACCAGTTCCGACCAATCCTCGACCCGAGCTTCCTTGCTCAGCCTCTTGAGTTCGTCCAGTTGCTCCCGAGTTGGCTTTTCCATGCTCGCTCCTTGCATGCAGCATGCGTTGCGCGGTCACACCGTTTCAAACCTGCGCGACCCCAGCCTGTTCCTGGATATCTTCGGGCCGGGCGCGGCCGCCTTGCTCATTCCGCAAGGGCCCGCGATCGACATAAAGTCACCTTCCCTGTTGCCCGCCCGCGCCTTCCCGACCATATTGCCACCATGACAAAAAAGCCCTTCCGCCTCACGCCCTATCAGGTGCAGTTCCTGATCGTCGTCGGCTTCGCCAGCGTCGGCTATGCGCTCTATCTGCGCTACCTCGGAATCGAAAACTCGCAGGTCGGTCTCGCCTGCGACGCCGGGCTTCAGACCCTGGTCTGCAAGGCGCGATCGGTCGCGACCGTGCTGTTCAAGAATTCCGTGTTCGGCATCGTCGCGCTGGTGGTGGCGACGTTGAACCTGATGCGGCCGTCGATCGTGCTGCTGACCGTCGGCATCATCGCCGCCGGCCTCGGCATCGTGCTCTACAATGTCGTGCTGTCGGGCCTGGCGATCGGCCTGCTCATTCTTGGATTTGCTCGGCCCGCGCCCGCCACAGCGTGAGCGCGAACAAGAGATAGATCGCGCAGGTCCACAGCGACTGCCAATTATCGCGGCCCTCGTTGACGAGCACATAGGCCGCCGACAGCGTCAGCACGCCGGCGAAGACGGACTCCGCGATCGGACGCTGGCCGATCTGCGGCCGGTTCAGCATCAGCAGCGCGAACGGCACCACCGCCATCGTCAGCGCAGCGTAAGGGAAATCCTTGTAGCGCGGATCGAACACGAAGCCGAGTGCGGTCTGCGCCGCAATCACCGCCGTCACTGCCAGCGTCAAGCCGAGCACAGCGGTGAGCTTCGACCATTTCCGGCCCTCGCGCGGACCGAGCAGATCGAGAAAGGTCGGAAGGCTGCGGCCGATCACCATCGCCTGCGCGCAGAAGATCGGCGATAGGATGCCGGCCGCGAGCAGCGTGCCCCACAACAGCCAACCGCCGATGCCATAGCTCTCGTAGTACATCTTGTCGGCGCCGATTCCGAGCAGGATGCCGGCCGAGGTCGCCGAGATCGCCACGCCGAGCCAGGCCGAGAAGCGCGGCGTCCACGGCCTGCGCCGCAACGTCAGGCCGGCCACCGCGAACACAAGCACGGAGAGGCCCATGCCTGCGCCCATGTACCATTTCCAGTACGGGAAATTGCTGATCGGCTGGCCCGGCGGATATTTCAGACTCCGGCGCACCGAGTCATAGAGGCCCCAATAGCCGCCGACGGTGCCCTCCAGCTTGCGCTTCCACGGCTGGTCGTAGGATTCGATCAGATTGACGCGGAATTTCTGCGCTTTCGCCAGGCTCAGGATCTCCGAGACCACGCGCGCCTGGTTGGTGCGCGACGGCAGCGCGCCCTCGCGCATGCGCCCCTCGCTCGGCCAGCCGGTCTCGCCGATCAAAATTTCCTTGCCGGGAAATGCGACCGCCATGCGCTCGCGGATCTGTTCGACATGGGAGGCGGCAAACTTCGCCTTGACCGGGAAGTCCTCCCAATAGGGCAGGATGTGGATCGTGACGAAGTCGACGGCGTCATAGATCTCGCGATTCCTGAGCCAGAACTCCCAGACATCGGCATAGGTGACGGGCACGCTGACCTGCGCCTTCACCGAGCGGATGATGGAGACGAGGTCCGCGGTCGTCATCTCGCCGCGCAGCAGCACTTCGTTGCCGACGATGATGCTGGTGATGATTCCGGGGAAATCCTTGGAAAGACGAATGGCGAGCGCCGCCTGCTCGAAATTCTTGGTGCGGTTGCTGGAGAGCCAGATGCCCTGGAGCACCTTCAGCCCGCCGATCCGGGCCGCGATCGCCGGCACCTGGTCGAGCCCGTTCTCCATCGAATAGGTGCGGACGCAGTCGGTGATCTCCTTGAGCTGGCGCAGGTCCTGCTCGATCTGGTCGGCCTCGATATGGGTCCATGCGTTCAGCGGCGACTGCTCGCCGCGGAACGGCGCGTAGGAGACGCATTGGACCTTGTCGGCGGGATCGATCGGGGCGCGCGCGAGCGAGATCGGCGTGGCAAGCCACCACCACACGGCAGCGATCGCACCCAATGAAACGAGCAGAAGCGCCAGTGGCGTACGAAGAGAAATCGGTTCCGTCCTCCGCGAAGGGCCGTCGATTACCTGCTAGCACGGCGTCTGCCAAGGGGGTGACTCCGTTATGGATCCATCCCTCCCCTGAGGAATTTACCTGCGGCCGTTCGACCGAGGCCTAGGATCGTGACTTTGCTGGACAAAATTCCAGATTCAGGCCATGGACTCGGGAGGACTTTTCCGCCGCATTGGAGACCCATTTGGACGCCATCACCGGGCGCGTCCGCGAAGGTCCTGACGCGGACGGGCAGTGATATATTGGGGAATTCATGCGGCAACGGGTGTTCGAGTTACGAAATGCGGTCCTGCGGCAGTTCGCCGCCACCTTGGCCGTTTCTTCCCTTGTCATCCTGATGGGTATCGGCGCGGCCTCCGCCCAGAGCGGCACGCCCGCTCCAGACCAGAGCAAGGCAGCCGCCCAGCCCGCCGACGCGGCCAAGGATGCCGCC
This sequence comes from Bradyrhizobium sp. Ken51, assembly GCF_055807435.1. Classification (NCBI taxonomy): domain Bacteria; kingdom Pseudomonadati; phylum Pseudomonadota; class Alphaproteobacteria; order Hyphomicrobiales; family Nitrobacteraceae; genus Bradyrhizobium; species Bradyrhizobium sp. Ken51. The sequence goes on from NZ_JBVVPB010000013.1 coordinate 136,468, forward strand.
CAGAACCAGCGCCGCACCGACGAGTTCGCCGAAGCAGCCCAGGTCATCAACGGTCCGGCCGGCAACCCCGAATGCGTCTGGCTCGGCCGGCGCGTGGTGCGGCTGATGTGGCGGGATGACCTCGATACCGCATTCCGCCATCTCGACCTCTACGATCGCTTCGGCTGCCCCGGCGGCCACATCCAGGCCGCCTTCCGCTGCTTGACCCGCTTCGGTGGCCAGATCGATCCCAAGGTCGCCGAGACCCTGGACAGCCGCGTGCACGCTTGCTGGATCAACCCGGCGTCGCAGCCGCAGCAGGCGGCGGCCGCGGCCGCGGCCTCGCAGCCGGCCGCGCCGGCAGCGGGCAATGCGCAGCCGCAGCCGGCCGCGAGCCCCTCGCCGGCGGCAAGCCCGTCACCGGCGCCCCCGAAATAGCCGCGATTGTTTCAGCCTCCGTTCAGGAACGATCGGCGATAGAGGCAATTGGCACTGCTGCGAATTTCGAAATGTGCATGCCCTCATACGGTCATGAGGCGATGACAGTTGTGAAACCGCGCGGCAGAGGTATGCTCCATTTGCCGCGGACTTGGTCGGATCTCGGGGTCGGATCCGCTTCCCTGCCCCCTCAGCCCCTTTTGGTTTAGCCGCGATGCGGGTTGTCGCCGCCGTTCTGTTGCTTGTGTCCGCGCTCCACGCCGGCCTCTGGGGAGTCTTGCGCGACAAGGAACCCGCGCCCGACTTCAAGGGCTTGCTGCCCAGTGTCTCCTACGCGCCGTTCGAGGGCTCGGCTCACCCCGACATCGACAACATTCCGTCGGTGGAGAAAATCCGCGCCGACCTGAAGACGCTGTCGACGATGACGCGCGCGATCCGTCTCTATTCGTCCACCGGCGGCGTGGAACTGGTGCCGCCGATCGCGGCCGAGTTCGGCCTCAAGGTCACCGTCGGCGCCTGGATCGACAAGGACAAGGATCGCAACGAGCGCGAGATCAAGGCCGCCATCGAGCTCGCCCGCAAGAACAGCAACGTCAACGGCGTCGTCGTCGGCAACGAGGTGATCTATCGCGGCGAGCAGAAGGTCGAAGACCTCATCGAGATGATCAAGAAGGTCAAGGGCTCGGTGCGCGTGCCCGTCACGACCGGTGAAATCTGGAACATCTGGCGCGACAATCCCGACCTCGGCTCCAACGTCGACTTCATCGCCGCCCACGTGCTGCCCTATTGGGAGAACTTCCGCTCGGACCAGGCGGTCGATCAGGCCGTCGACCGCTACAATCTGTTGCGCAACCTGTTCCCCGGCAAGCGCATCGTGATCGCCGAGTTCGGCTGGCCGAGCGCGGGTTACAATTTGCGCAACGCCGACCCCGGTCCGTTCCAGCAGGCACTGACCTTGCGCAACTTCGTCAGCCGCGCCGACGCCATCGGCATGGAATACAACATCGTCGAGGCCATCGATCAGCCCTGGAAATACTTCGAAGGCGGCGTCGGTCCGTACTGGGGCATCCTCAACGCCAGCCGCGAGCCGAAGTTCGCCTGGACCGGGCCGGTGGAGAATCCCGACTATTGGAAGCTGATGGGCGTCGCCCTCCTGGTCGGAATCCTGCTGTCGCTGCCGATCCTGCGGCTGCAGCAGCCGACGGCGAAGCAGGCGTTCCTGCTGTCGGCCACCGCCAATGGCGTCGGCGCCTGGGCCGCCACCGTGTTCGCGTTCTGGAACGGACACTATTTCATCTTCGGCTCCGCCTTCGCGCTCACGCTCGGCATGATCCTGCTTGTTCCCCTCGTGCTGATCGCGATGGCGCGCATCGACGAGATCGCGGCCGTCGCGTTCGGCCGGCCGCCGCAGCGGCTGCTCACGAAAGGCAAGCCGGTCGAGGACGTGCCCGAGAATTATTACCCGAAGGTCTCGATCCACATTCCCGCCTATTTCGAGCCGGTCGAGATGCTCAAGCAGACGCTCGATGCGCTGTCGCGGCTGAATTATCCGAACTACGAATGCGTCGTCATCATCAACAACACGCCCGACCCTGCCTTCTGGCAGCCGATCCAGGATCATTGCCGCGCGCTCGGTGAACGCTTCAAGTTCATCAACGCCGAGAAGGTGCAGGGCTTCAAGGCCGGTGCGCTGCGCATCGCGATGGACCGCACCGCCGTCGACGCCGAGATCATCGGCATCCTCGACGCCGACTACGTCGTCGATCCCGACTGGCTCAAGGACCTCGTGCCGGCGTTCGCCGATCCCAGTGTCGGCCTGGTGCAGGCGCCGCAGGAACATCGCGACGGCGACCTGTCGATCATGCACTACATCATGAACGGCGAATATGCCGGCTTCTTCGACATCGGCATGGTCCAGCGCAACGAGACCAACGCCATCATCGTGCACGGCACGATGTGCCTGATCCGCCGCGCCGCGATGGACATGGCCGGCGGTTGGTCGTCCGACACGATCTGCGAGGACAGCGATCTCGGCCTTTCCATCCAGCAGCTCGGCTGGACCACGCACTACACCAACCACCGCTACGGCCAGGGCCTGCTCCCCGACACCTACGAGGCCTTCAAGAAGCAGCGTCACCGCTGGGCCTATGGCGGCCTCCAGATCGTCAAGAAGCACTGGCGGAACTTCCTGCCCGGACGGAGCCGGCTGACGCCCGACCAGAAGCGCGAATATGGCCTGGGCTGGCTGAACTGGCTGGGTGCCGAAAGCCTCGGCGTGGTCGTGGCGCTGCTCAACCTCGTCTGGGTGCCGATCGTCGCCTTCGCCGACATCGCCATTCCCGACAAGATCCTGACGCTGCCGATCATCGGCGCCTTCATCGTCTCGCTCGTGCACTTCTTGTCGATGTACCGTGCGCGCGTCGCGATCAAGCCCGGCCAGATGCTGGGCGCGATGATCGCGGCGATGAGCGTGCAGTGGACGGTGTCGCGCGCGGTGGCGCAGGGACTGATCACCGAGCACATTGCGTTTGCACGCACGTCCAAGGGCGGCCTGTCCAGGATGTCGATCGAGTTCCAGGCGTTCTGGGAGGCCGTGATCGGTGCCCTGCTCCTGATCGGCGCCGGCGTGCTGGTGGCCTCCAACAGCTATCGTCAGATCACCGAGATCTACATCTTCGCCGGCGTGCTGGTGCTCCAAAGCCTGCCGTTCCTGGCCGCGGTCGCCATCGCCATCCTCGAGCTCAGCCGCATCAACTCGTTCCAGTTCTGGCGCGACAGCGCGATCCGCACCGCCGAGCTGATCGGCCTGCGCCCGGTCGCGCTGCCGACCCCCGCCGGCACGCCGCAGCAAGTGCCGGTGCCAAGCGAGGTCCGGCGGGAGGCGAACTGACGGGGCTCCGAACGCGGCATCCGGCCTATCGGCGAACGTCGCGGGTTCTTCGGCGTGGATGGCGGCCCGCCATTCCGGTTGAAAATCCCGGCTCAAGCATTGGAAACGGCGAGCGAACTCCCGCTGTTGCCTTCAACTTCGGCAACCACCCGAGCTATTGACCTCCGCGCCCCATCCCCCTACACAGCGCGGGCCGAAAGCATGATCCGGAAACAGCCGGTTTTTCCGCAACCCTTGCGTCAAATTGGCGGCAAGACATGCTTTTCCAAATGACCGAAGACGATGGCGATCTCTTCAAAGCCATCGGCGGCCATGGGAGCGCGTAGCTCAGCCGGTAGAGCACGTGACTTTTAATCACGGGGTCCTGGGTTCGAGCCCCAGCGCGCTCACCAAGCAAAATCAAGCGCCTAGCCGAGAAAACAAACCTCCTACCCTCCTCCCGAAAATCATGTGCACACACCATGCACACGGGAGAGCAGCTTTGACAGCGCTCGTGGGGCTCATCCGTCGGATGGTGCGGGGTCGTGTGCGAACTCGCGAGCAGATGGAGCAAGTCTGCCGTGAATGGGCTGAGAGGATTCAGCACGAGCCGAGTCGAGCTGCGCTTCTGGAAGTTCCCGAGAACTATCTCAAGGCCACCTGCTAGGACAGAGCCCAAGTTATCGTCCGTGCAAGAATGCTCCCTAAAAAGTACAGCCAAGCCGCCATGGAAAAAAGGATACCGAACCCGAAAGTTAGGGCGATGGCGATGTCCGTCAATCTGGCCTTTGATGATGTTTCCGGCGCTGCCTCGCCGATCTGTTCCAAAGCATTCATTACGCCACCCCCGCGCGATCGGGAAAAGCGCCAACCGGGAGGAAAGCAGTTCGTTCCTAAAGCAGTTGAGCTAATCACGGGTAACGCCTCGGTGAATGAAACCATTCGCCGCTTCCGCGAAGCACTGACGAAACATTGGGGGTTCAGTTTCCCCTCGCCCACGAGGGGATCTCAAAATAATCGTATTCAACACCTTTGCAGTCGTTCTTGGTGCCGGCGTCCTTTTCACGATGTACTCCGGTGACCTGGGCACGGACGTGGTTCTCGCCATTGTCGCCTGCTTTGCATAAGGCCCGCCGGCGTGAATCTCGTCCATACGAGAGGCCGCCCACTGAGGCGGCCTACCTTCCTCCCGTCACGACATGAAAACGACGGGCCGCCAGTTTGTCAGGCGGCACGCGAACCGGATTGAACTTTGTATCGTTCCGCTGAGCGCGCTTGCAGTGGGGGCAGACGAAAAGGTGGGCGATGATCTCTTCCTCTTTGCCGCGGACTAGCTCCGAGCGAAACCATCTCATGGTGACGCGGCAATTCGGACACTCCGGGGGTTCAAGTTGCCCCATTGCTTTCTTTAGTAGGTCCATGCCACGCCCCCTGTTCGGGAAATAGTAGCAAAGCGTATCCGAGCGCGACGTATCAAACGATACACAAGGGGCGATCCTGAACGCGAAAACTTCTGACTCCAAAATAACAATTGTTGTCTCTGGAACATAGGCGACCGGGAAAACTAGGCAAGCGGGTGAGCCTGCCGATTGTGAAATAGATCATATTGCGAGCCAGAGATGCCGCGATACGATCATCGCACCGGGGCTGGCTGCATATTTCACTTAGACCTTTTTCACCCGGCTTTTTTGACAATGAGGCCGCAGCAGCCCCCTGCTGCGGCCTTCGTGTTCACGGCGCTTAGTACCAATGAGTTCGGCGTCCTGTGCCATGGAGAAGGTATTGTGTCCAAAGAGAAAAATTGCTTGATCGTTCGTGCTGCCGGAAGACAGCTGGATCTTTTGCGCGGCGAAGCCTCCCGCATCGCGAAAGGCAGTAACGTCGATTGGTGGATCGATCAGGCGGAGATCGGCACTCGCTTCTGCTTCGAAGATGCAAAGGCAAAAGAGTCATTCGCTCTCGCTTGTGACAACTTCGGTATTCCCTGCCAAGACGCCTAGCCCCCGCTTTGGCAACTGACGAGTAGGCCCACCAGCGTGAACCGGCGGCCCTGTGGCACGGGCATTGCTCATATCTAGTTGGCTGGGGATTAAGAGGACCCAGTTTGGTACAGGGCGCCGCCGGGACGCTTCATTTCGAGCCCGGCGGCGTATCTTTCTGGAACATCAAAGGCGATGCAGCGCTTGCTGAGCAGAGCAAGGTACATACTGGCCCTTAGGGCGTAGCGGGTCAGCCGCAACCGGTAGCGCATGAGCAGGAGCTGGATCAGGCGCATGGAGGCTCCCCATGCCAAGCGGCTCGGTAGTTGCGCTCCAGCTTGTCCAACATTTCGGACAAGTGAAACACGGCAAAGCACAGCTCTGTCCGCTCGCTGGACCCGTGAAACTGCTCACAGGCGATTGCGTAGCCGGTACGGCCTTGGGCCGGAACGATCGTCCGGCCGGACGATTGCTTCCTCTTTGAGTAGGAGTTGCGTCATGCGTCATGCGCCGTCGATTGTGCCGCTGGATCGTCTCGACCGGGACATTTACCTGGTGCTGGAAGACTTCGGCGCACGCGCCGGCTGCTCCTGGCGCGAGACCGACGAGCAGGACACCGACGTCGAGACCATCATCCGCGACCTGCTCTCCGGGCAGTACGCCTATCCGGTCCGTATTGTCGCCTTCAACGCGATCGAGGGCCGATCTCGCGATGCCACCAGCGAGATCGCAGATGAGCTTGCCGAGCGTGTCACGAGTAGCGAGATCACGCCGGCCTTGCAGGCCTTCGTCCAAGCAAATGCTTCCCGACCTTTTGCTGTACAACTGGCGCTGCCTCTACGGGGAGCCGCCTGACATCAAATCTGTGATCGTGATGTTGCGTGGCAACGCAGTGACGGTGCACGACAGGCACATCATCGGAAGTTCGCGCTTCCCCTCGGCTTGATTTTTTGGTACCAAATAAAATGAAACCAGCAAAAAAGATTCGTGCCAAAAAACATCGCGGCCGCCCCGCTACTGGTCAGGGCGTCCAGATCGGCACGCGCTGGCCGGAATCGACTGTCGCTCGGATCGACGCCTGGGCGTCGTGGCAGGAAGACACTCCGGCTCGCTCTGAATCCATTCGTCGGCTGGTCACGATTGGCTTGGGCAAACCCGCCCCGGCCGTCGCGGTCACGTCGGCCGCCAAGGCCTCCTCCGAGCGGGCTCGGGAAATGGCGGGTAACGCGATCGACAAGCTCAAAGACAACAAAGCGAGCCCGGATGACCAGGCCAGCCGCAAGCGGCGGCTCGTCAAGGGGCCCGAGGAATTCCAGAACGTTCGACGCGACCGGCCAAATCGAAAATAAATTGACCGGCGACCGCTTGGTCAATCTCGGCCTGAAGGCAACAGCAAATGATCAAACCCAAACGTTCGGCCGAGCAACAAGTCGCGGACGAAGCCAATCGAAAGACCCTCAATCCGATAGGATCGAGACAGACCATAGCGGACAGTCAAGCCACTCCGGAGTTTCAGGAGAACCTCAAACGCCTGAAGTCCGAGCGGCTGGAGCGTGAGGCTAGACTGAATCCGAAGCGCAAGGTCTGATTCGAGCTCATCGACCTTTCGCCTCGCCTGGTTGGGCCGGTCAGGCGAACGGGCCGCGTTGGATGGAGGGTGCAGAAGGTCATGGGAATGTTGAAGCGACGGTGGATGATCTTCCTGCTGGTTTCCGTGGTGATTGTTTGCTCGATCTACGCAAGCGCTCGGTACTATCTCAGCAAATGTCATGGCATGGATGCGTGCGCGGCCGCCGAAGCCGAGAACCATGAGCGAGATAAGCCAGCCGAGCCACAATAGTTTTCAGGTGAAAAGCCGGCTGCAAAGGCGGCGCCTGGGCCGCGGCCGGTGCAAGGTCGAAGGGCACTCGGCCGTGGTGAAACCTCAGCTATTCACATCGGGTTCATGCGTTCCAAGTCACTCTGCGATCTCTGGAGGCTTCCGATGATTATGACCGTTCTTGCAGCCGCGTTGATGATCGGACCGGCCACGTCCGATACGGGCCCCCGACCTTCCATCCAGCAGATCCAATATGGTATCCCCAGACACCCGCCCCCGTGCGGTCACGGCTGGGATCTGAGTTCGCGCGACGGGCTTTGCTATCCGAATGGCGCTCTGCCACCCGAGGAGCAAGCCGGGCGCCGGCAATACTACCGAGGCGATGGAGGATACGGCTATCCCCGCTACGGCTCCGGCAGATACCCGGTACCCTGCGGCGGCGATGGCGTTGATCTCGACGTTCGAGACGGCCAATGCTACCCAACCGGAACAGTGCCCCGGCGCTTTCAGAACAGGCCGCAGTATTACTACCGGTATTGAGCCATGGAGTGATGGCCCGCCAGCGTGAACCGGCGGGCCCAATTGCTGCGTGAGCAAGTCAGGATTAACTTGCTCGGTTGCCTTCTAATCGTGCCTCAACCGCGGCCTCCACACATTGCTCTACGATGGCGCAAGATCGGCGAGGCCCACGAATTTGAGCACCTGCCAGAACATCTTGAGATCGTGACCCCAGCCATCGGTGATCACCCACTCGTCATGCAGGCTGGGGATCCTGTATCTCGGATCCATAAGTGAAGCCCAGAAGCCGAGGGTCACGCTGTCGCCTACTCAGCGCGTTGCACGCTAAGCGTACCGGCGGGCCCCGCTACGATGCTCTCCTTTTGATAGAAGCTCGCGATGCAGTCGTTCGGAAGTCGGCTGGGGTCATTGGTCACATCGCTGTTCATCAACGTCGTTGGGTGAACCGTGTGCTGCGCTACCACCAGCCGTTGCTCAGGTGACAGGGTCAGACGCGCATGACGCTCCATGCTCTCGAGCCAAAAGACACTGAAGCTGTCTCGCTCCGACCGAATTTGCGTGCCGACTTTGCTGTAGTTCAACGCTACTGCCAAGCTGGCGCCGAACATCAAAGGCACAGCAATACCCATGACCGACGGAGGCAAAGGTGAGGCGGCGAGGAGCTTCGAAATTCGGTCTCGATGCGATCGGGCAAAAAGTGTGGCGCTCATGGTCAGACTAAATAGCACGAAGGCCAGCACCTCATTCTGCGCCCTCTCCACAAGACGATTCCCGGTCGCATATTGGTGCACGAAATATCCGAAATAGGCGCCGCCTATACCAATGAAAGCAACTCCTACGGCCAAGAACTTTCTGTTTCTCGAATCCACGTATTTCGGCTGCGGCAATGCGGTGGTGACCAACACTACAAACAAAAGCCACGTGCCCGTCGCGGGCTCTCTAAACAGGCGACCTAAGCCGATCAAGCCGAAAAGAAACGCCTCCTTCAGTGAGTTCGAAAAATCACCCGCCATCGGAAACTGACTCATGCGCACGGAATTGCCAGGCGCCGAGACTACGACGGCGAGACCAGTGAGGATCGCGAGACCAATCCACAAATGTGCAGCGACCTGGAGGCGTTGCGTAAATAACCAGCGAGCCAGTAGCGAGCAGGAGATCATGCCTATCAGCCAAGCCGCCGTGAACTCATTGCACATAGCCGCGACCAAACCACCGAACGCCATCATCGCTGTCGATGCGCGCGAGAGATTTACTCCATTTTCCGTGGCATTTATGAGTTCAGCAAACATCAAGAGGACGATCGCCGCAGCAACGGTGTAACAAGCGACACCTGGCAACCAGTAGAACATTTGCTGCAGGCTCGGAGCCTCGCTCCCGAGCACAGCCGCGAAGGCCAGCCCGAGCGCAATCTGCTGCAAGATGTTTGTGTCAGGCTGAATCCGTCGCGCGAGAAATATCATCGACACCACAAAGGTGACCATGAAAGCAACCATGATCAGCACGTAGCAGATGAAAAGATCTATGCCTGTCAAGGTGCGGAGGACAGCAGGAAGCTGCATCAGCAGCAACGGTGTGATACGCCCTATCGCGCTATGGTAGAATACCGATACCGTTTCGACGATGCCGTATTGGTTGTTCGTATAAAAGAAGCAAAAATCGTCGGACTCTGGGATCGAATATAGCGCCAAGCTTAGTAGCTTCAGGATGAACGCGCCCGCTACAACAACGACAATGGTCCACGCAGCCAGTTGCAAACGCGCACATCGAGCATCGGCGTATGCAAAATTGACGTTGGTGTGCATGCATTGTTCTTTGAAAGAAAGCGCACTTCTGGTTGTTCAATGACGCATGACAGCGCCTAAAGGTTGAGCTGTCAATAAGGGCGTACGCTCTTACACAGTGCATGAGCTGCGTTGCCGCCTAGCCGCGCATGCAGGCGGGCCGCCGCGTTTGCTGCTGCAGCGGGTATTGCTCAAAACTACTCGCAGTGATACACGCGCATCCTGAGATTGAGGAAGGCCGATGGATTCCAAGTTGCCTGGCATTCAGGTGGGTCGCGCGATAGCCGCGATCTCAGTGTTCTATTTTCATTCCTACATCGGCCTGACGTATTTTGATAAGGCAAGCCTCCACACCTTCGACTGGCTGGCCGTGCAGGGCGGATCTGGGGTAGATTTGTTCTTCGCGATTTCTGGGTTCATCGTCTGCTATGTGGCGGCACGGCCCGACTTCACAACCGGCTCTTTCCTGTTAAAGCGGTTCTTCCGCATCTATCCATTGAACGCGCTTGTCACGCTGATTGTGGCCGCCATCTGTTTTGCCAACATCCGGATATCTGACGATACCAGCTTCTCGCATATCATTTGGTCCATCCTGATCCTGCCGCAGAAAGCACCGGTGAACTCCGTCGGATGGACTTTGGAATACGAGGTGGCGTTCTACCTCGTTGCAGCCATCCTTCTGCCGCGTGGCGGGCCGGCGGTCCTTCTTGCCTACTGCGCCGCCTCTTACGAGCTATACTATCTGGTGCTGCCGGAAAGCCCGTTTATCCTGCGCTTTGTCACTGAACATCACGCGGCTTTCGGCGCCGGCATCTTGGCGTACATGATGGTCACACGACTCCCCGTGTTGCCTCTCATGGCAAGATGGTTGTTGTCGGCGGCGCTTGCGGCAGCCGGTCTAGCGGTATTTCTGTGGGCATATAGTTTTTTCAACAGCCCGTTGATCACTCCGGCAGCGTGCATGCTTGCTGTGATGGGCGCGGCTCTTTTGCCGTCTGCCCCGGGATGGGCGGTGCGCTTGGGAGATATCTCATATGGATTCTATTTATTGCATTGGCCAGTGGTCTGCATTTCCTATTGGACGGCCGCTTCCATCGTTAAGCCAAACCCCGCGGCCGGTGAACTTTGGCGCTGGGGCTTGTTTCTCGTGGTGCTGGCATTGGCCAACCTCTCGTGGGTGTTTTTCGAGAAGCCTCTAAATCGTATGGCGCGCCGCCTAACAAATCGCACCGTAAACTCGGAAAACGGTGTCGGCGATTATGTAGCCAGTAGTGGCCGCACCGGAATTGTTCAGCGTGTTGGTGCAGCCGACTGACATGCCGATGCCGATGACGTTGACCTTGGCAATCGGACCACCTTGTCGCGTTAGCAACCGGACAAAGCCCCACACACACCGCACCGCATCTGCGGATGAAAGTCGCTGCCGCGAGCGAAGCCAGGAGACCGCGACGGCGGACTACACCACGCCGCCGAAATCGATGCCTTCCTTGGCAAGCGCCTCAGCTTCCTCGGCGGACGCTGTCGGCTTCGTCTCGAGGTAGGGGAGCTCAGTTGCTGGCAGAATGGTGCGGATGTTCTGGCCGTCTGTCCGCGTGATGCGAGCAACCCAGCGCTTGGGCTCGTGCTCAAACCGTTCGATATGGTACTGCTTGTACGTAATCATGACCTTCGGACGCAACTGACGCTGACACAGGCTTTGTTGTATCCAACATAGCACCGCCGTCCAACAGTTTCTTAAAGCTAGGTTAAGACCCGCGCGCGCGGACCGCCGGATATCAGGCAAAAAAAGCGGCCTCAGGGACACCCCAGAGGCCGAGAAGGTGATTTGCTCGATCTGACTTCAGCTCTCCGGGGCCGAAACTGGAGCAGGCACACTCAGCGGCGCACCCCCCACCGAAACCGGCCCTATATATTTCGGCTGCCGGGCGATCCGTTTGCGGATCGCTGCGGACAGTCCGTAGCGAGCATGCGCTCTTCGAACGGAGGACGTGACGTCCGACATCATGGCATTTTGCAGCGAGTCGATCTTCGCAATCAGCGTGGACAGCTGCGAAGATACCTTCCTCACATCGACCCGTTCGTCCGTGATGCTCTGTCGCAGCGAAAGCAGCACCATCGAATCCGCCTGCAGCACAGCCGCGTTTTGTTGCAATGCCTGATTGCTCTCCTGCAGCGAAGCCGTGTGTTGCTGCTGGGTCGACTGAATATCCTTCAAGGCAGCGACAACCGGATCCGGCTTTGGCGCCGAAGCTTCTTGCCGCGGAAGCAGATCAGCCAGGCTGCTCAGATTCAGCGATGGCAAGCCGGACGGCCATGTGTAGATCGCCGCCGCGCCGTTGATGGCCAGGGCACACACCGACAGCGCCATGATCGACGTCCGGCTGGACCGCTTGATCGGTTCTGGAGCGTCCAAGATTTCGGGTTCGTGGGCCGCGATGGCCGCAGCAAGTGCTGCAGGGTCGAGCTGTTCGACAAGGCCTTGGCTTTCGAAAGTCGTGGTCATGGCATTGACCCCAATGAGCGAGCAACAGGAAGCCGTCGCCGGAACGTCCTCGCGACGGCTCCCTTACGCAGCACCCATCTACAACTGTCTAAAATTGTGAGCTTTTCAGCTTAATTCCAAGTTAGCGGCCGCGGCCTGCCGCAGACTCCGCCACCCCGGCCGACTACGGGGTCCGTGCGACGGACATGACTCGCATGCCGGTGCAAGTGCTCCTCCGATCCCGGGACGCCGTCTCGGTCCAAAGCGGATTTTCCGAAGTTGGCAAGTTACCCCTGTTTTGCCCGACGCGTCAAACGGCATCTCCGCCGGATGCAGGACCGCCGTGTGCCAAAAAGAAAGCGTTGTGCCAGCAGGACTTAGCTACTGTGCATGGGGTTGTTTTCGCGTTTTGACCAGCGCCTGGTCATCCGCCCGGTATCCCTGTCCCAAAAGCCGCGAGACAACCCGCTCAAAAAGTGTAGGATTCGACAAAACAGGGAGGAGCGGCATGTTTGAAATCAGCGGTTTCGACACGGCAGGAATCGTCAGCCTCAAGCGGCTGTCACTCGCCGCCGCCCTCAAGAAGGCGAAGGAGCTTATCGCCGACGGGTGCTGGGGCGTTCAGGTGATTGGTCCAGGGGGCCAGGTCTACACCTCGTTCGAGGAGCAAGCCGCATAGTCGCCCGCCTTCTGCATCAGCCTTCGGCATCATTCGGAAAGCACCCGACCGATCGCGCATCGCGCGCTCCGGCGGTTGAGGTGATCAACGTGAAAACCCCAGCGCCTGGTGGAGCGCTGGGGCGTTTTCAAAATATCAATCGGTAAAGCAATGACGCCTTCGTAGCAGCGATCCCGACCATCGCTTGTGAACTGCTTCACACGGCCTTCGATCTTTCCACACTTTGAAGACGCTCAACTGCCGCGCGCCGCGCCGTTGCCAATCAACTCGTTTGGGAGCACGCTCTCTCCAGGCGCGCAGACGCCGCTCAGGGAGAAAGCCATGAAGGAAACGGGCCTGGATCATCGCCACCGCGACAAGGATGGCGCGATCAGCAAGAAGCACGGCAACACGCTGGTCGGTACGTTGCGCAAGATCTACGGCAAGGGTTTTGCCGCCGGTTATCCGGATACGACTGAACTCAGCGAGGTCTTGCATCAGTTGAACGAGACATCGCTGAGCCAGTTGCGGCGCGATCACGACACCGGGCATCTCGGCCACAAGATCGACCACGTCCCGAAGTGACGGACCTCCCTAGTTCCAACTTCAGGTAGATGAATTCAACTTCGCTGCCGGTCGACACGGCGAATTTGCCGTTTGAGCCCTCGCGGACCGAGCGCTAGGATGAGCCTTTTACGGAGGCTCATTTGAAACAGTTCATTATCATCACCGCCATTGCACTCGCCGTGACGGCTCCCGCCCGCTCGCAGGCCCTCGTCGATCCCAACAAGGTTGCTCCCGAATATCGCGAGGCAGCCGAGAAGCGGCGGGCCGAGCAGATGCGGCAGCGCGAATGCGCGCTGAAGGCGGATCTCGAGAAGGTGCTGCCCAGGGATCGCACCGTCTTTCTCAACCATTGCCTGGACACGATAGCGGCCAAGCAATAGCGGCCGATCGAGCGGCATGAAGTCGCCGACGCGTTCAAGCTTTCTTCAGACAATTGGGGTCACCTGACGATCCATTTCCATCAGTCATTGTCGATCGACCGCGCATGAGTTTCGTCCAGATTCAGTGCACGCGCTGCAAGACCGTATTCCGCGACCGCGCGGGACGGTTGCAGGACGGCTATTCCAGGCAATGTCCGAGCTGCGAGGTGGTGCTGTTCTTCGCGGAGGATTCGCCGAACCCTCAGGTCAAGCAGGCCATGAAGCGCGCGCGCAAGGCCCGCAAGGAGCAGCGCGAAACCGAAATGGCCAGGGTGTCCGCACCGCAAGCGCGCAGCAATTTCTCGCGGGCCGTCGCCGGACGGATACAGCACTCGTCGGAGGACGACGAGGCCTAGCTCACCCGCGCTTCCGCGGAAACAGGCGGTCGCGGATATAGCGCGAGGTCGGCGTCAGGCGGATGCCGCGCGGCTTCTGCCAGACGGCGCGATCGATCTCGTTCTTGTCGCCGATCGCGAGCCTGCCCTTGGCGCCCTTGGCGATGAAGATCGCGTCGCTCATCTTGCGGCCGGAGCGCTTGTTCCTGGCCGTCACTTCCTTCCAGAGGCTGATCCGGCCGAGCTTCAGCTTGGGCAGCTCCTCCTTGATCTCCCGCCGCAGGCAGTCCTTGTCCGACTCGCGCGCGCGCTTGCGGCCGCCCGGGAACATCCACAGGCCGTCCGACCGGCGTCTGACCAACAATACCTTGCCGCGCTTGGCGGCAACCAGTTTGGAAGACTTCGCCATGTCCGTCGTAATCGAAAAAAGAATCGAGCCCATGGTAACTTGTCTAGTCGGATAGACAAGTTCGGGATGGATCTTGATCACACGGGGCAAGGCCATCAGGTCTGATTGGACCCGGCAGGCCGATCCCGCCGTTCGAGGCGCCCGATCAGCCCTCGCCCGCCGCTGTCCCCGTCATCGACCCCGCCTCAGCCCGGTCCTCCGTCCTGATCCAGGCCATCATCATTTCCCAGGCCACCGACAGGATGATCGGGCCGATGAACAGGCCGACGATGCCGTGGGCGAGCGTGCCGCCGATCACGCCGACGAAGATGACGATGGTGGGCGTGGTCAGGCCGCGCCCCATCACCAGCGGCTTCAACATGGTGTCGAGGAAGCCGACGACGACGAGAAACACGGTGAGCAGCAGCGCGGTGGTGACGTCTTTGGCGGTCCAGATCCAGATGATCACCGGCAGCAGCACCAGGAAGGCGCCGATCTGCACGATCGAGAGCAGCAGCACGATGAAGGCGAGCAGGCCTGCGCTCGGCACCGCGGCAAGCTTGAAGCCGATGCCGGCGAGCAGTGCCTGCACGATCGCGACGCCGATCACGCCTTGCGCCACGGCGCGGATGGTCGCGCCCGCGAGCCCCAGGAAATGCTCGGTTTGTTCGGGCACGATGCGAAACAGGAAGCCGCGGCCGGCCGCGACCAGCCTGGGCCCGTGCGGAAACAGGAAGCCGGCCACGAACACCGAGACCAGGAACTGGAGCGTGCCGACGCCGGCGTCTCCCGCGAGCCCAAGCAATGGTCCCGCCAACGGCTGAAGATACGGCGCCACCTCGCGCAGCACCGCGCGGATGTTGTTGTAGGCCTGCTCCCAGAGGTCGAATAGCCAGGGTCCAACGAGCGGCCACGACTTGAGCTGCTCCGGCGCCGACTGAAGCGCGAGGTCGCCGGTGCCGAGCTGGTGCGCCAGCTCGCGCACGCCATCCACTGCGCTGATGCCGAGCCAGGTCGCAGGACCGATGACGATGCCGAGCGTGATCAGGGTCAGGATCGCCGCCGCGGTCTTGGGCCGGCCGCCGAGGATTTTGGCGACCCAGCTGAAGGCCGGGTAGAACGCGACAGCGAGCACGCCGCTCCAGGCAAGGATCGGCACGAAGGGGCGGATGATGAGGAAAGTCCAGATGATCAGCAGGCCGAGCAGGCCGACGCGGATCACGAGCTGGATGATGTCCTCGCCGGTCAGGAGCTGACGCAGACTTTTCACGGGCACGGCTTTCCTTGCGGCATCGACGCGGGTTCCGGCACTTGCGCGGCCCAGCGTTATTGCCAGCTGCGCACCCGGCGTCAAGACGACGGGGCCGGCCCGAGCCCGGCGATTAGGAACGCATCGGGCCATTCTGCATTCCGAGACGATGGCACGCCGTCCCAGAGAGCCTGGCGCACATGCGGGAATTCACCGCGGCATCCACTTTTCACTGAAGCCAAACGCCGCACCGGGCTATTGGCGCTACGCCTATGCCGTCGGCGACAGGGCCCGCTCCGGGCGCGTGCAAGGCAGGCTGCCCTTGCTCGCCATCAGGCGCGTACAGATGCGCATCGACCGGGACATGCGGAGCATCCGGCCCGGCGATGCGGTGGCGCCGCGCATTGAGCGCCGGCAAGGCCCGCAACCGACGGCCGGCTTGGCTAACGACGATTAACCGGATTTCGGCCGACCGGTTTACGCCGTTGCAAAGGCGGGCATCTACGCTTCCTTCGAGGTCCCCCAAACCACTTTTGGTGCAATGGCCAATACCATCTGGACGATCGAAGAATTCACCTGCGCGGGTTGCGGCATGAACTACACCGCGACAAGGGAGGAGCACGCCGAAGCGCATTCCGGCAGCTTCAAGTGCAGCATCTGCAGCGGTGTGGTGCACACCTGGTCCGGCAAGCACCATTTCTTCGGTTGGGAAGCGGTGAAGACCAAGCCACCCGTGTTCGGAAGGCGCTGGGCCGGCGCGGGCTGGTAGGCTGCTTCCGGCGGACCCAGACCCGCTACTCCCGTCAACGCTGCCTGCCCGAACTGCGGCTTCTGCTACTTTGCGGCACCGGTTACACTCCCCGCCCCGCAACTGAAGTCGATACGCAATGACCGCAGCTTTCGTTCCCCAGATTGCCCTTTACCGCACCTGGCTCGCCGAACACCGCGGCCTTACCTTCGCCAGCTACGAGGACATGCGGCAATGGTCGGTGCGCGATCTCGACGGCTTCTGGCGTAGCATCTGGGACTATTACGATCTGCAATCGCCAACGCCGTTCGCGGCCGTGATCACCGAGCGCAAGATGCCCGGCGCGGTCTGGTTTCCCGGCGCCCAGGTCAACTATGCCCGGCAGGTGTTCCGCCATGTAGACGCGGCCGACGCCGCCGGCTTGCCCGCGATCGTCAGCTGCGGCGAGGACGGCAGACTTTGCGAGACGAGCTGGCCGGAGCTGCGGCGCAAGGCGGCTGCCCTCGCACTGCATCTGAAAGAAAAAGGCATCAAGCCCGGCGACCGCATCGCCGCCTATCTGCCCAACATCCCCGAGACCATCATCGCGTTCCTGGCGAGCGCCAGCATCGGCGCGGTCTGGAGCGTGTGCGCGCCCGACATGGCCGCGCCAGCCGTGATCGACCGCTTCAAGCAGATCGAACCGAAAGCGCTGATCGCCTGCGACGCCATCACTTATGCCGGCCGCCGGCACGATCGCAAGGATGTCCTCGCCGAACTGCGGCGATCGCTGCCGACGGTCGAACACGTCATCCTGCACAGCGAGGCCGCCGCGCCCGCAGCGGCGGACGCCCTGCTCTCCGACATCGTCGCAGCAACGGGCGCCGCGATCGACGCGTTCGAGCCAGCGTGGCTGCCGTTCGATCATCCGCTCTGGATCGTCTATTCCAGCGGCACCACCGGCCTGCCGAAGCCGATCGTGCACGGCCATGGCGGCATCGTCATCGTGGTGCTGGCACTGCTGGGATTGCACAATGATCTCGGCTGCTCCTACCACGAGAACTCGTTCGGCGAGCGCTATCACTGGTACTCTTCGACCGGCTGGATCATGTGGAACAGTCAGGTCGGCGGCCTGCTCAGCGGCACCACCTGCTGCATCTTCGATGGCAGCCCCGGCGGCACCAGGGACAAGCCGGACTGGACCACGCTGTGGCGCTTCGTCGCGCAATCGAAAGCGACCTTCTTCGGTGCGGGCGCGGCGTTCTTCGCCAACTGCGCCAAGGCCGAGATCAATCTCGCAGCCGCCGGCGATCTCTCACAGCTTCGTTGTCTCGGCTCGACCGGCTCTCCGCTGAGCGCCGACACGCAAGCCTGGTTCAACAACCGCTTCGCGGCGCTCGCGAAGAGCAACGGCAGCAAGGCGCAGGCTGATATCTGGTGGGCCAACATCTCCGGCGGCACGGATTTCGCCGGCGCCTTCATTGGCGGCGATCGCGAACTGCCGCAGACGCCCGGCGCGATGCAGTGCCGTCTGCTGGGTGCCGCCGTGGAAGCCTTCGACGAACGGGGCCGCGCCGTCATCGGCGAGGTCGGCGAGCTCGTTTGCACCGAGCCGATGCCGTCGATGCCGCTCTATTTCTGGAACGACGAGGGCGATGCGCGCTATCGCGCGAGCTATTTCGAGACCTATCCGGACAATTTCGACGGCAGCGGCCGCGGGCCGGTGTGGCGGCACGGCGACTGGCTCAAAGTCGACCCGGACGGCTCCTGCATCATCTATGGCCGCAGCGATGCCACCATCAACCGCCACGGCCTGCGCATGGGCACCAGCGAACTCTACTCCGCGATCGAGGCCTTGCCGGAGGTGCTGGATTCCCTCGTCGTCGATCTCGAATATCTCGGCCGTGACAGCTACATGCCGCTGTTCGTGGTGCTGCGCGACGGCGTCGCTTTCGATGGCGCGATGCAGGCGAAAATCAACAAGGCGGTCGAGGCCGGCCTCTCCCGCCGTTTCCTGCCCAACGAGATTTTTGCGGTCGCCGAAATTCCGCGCACGCTCTCGGGCAAGAAGCAGGAGCTGCCGATCAAGAAGCTGCTGCTCGGCCAGCCGGTCGAGAAGGTCATCAACCGGGAGGCGATGGCCAATCCCGCCTGCCTCGACTGGTACCTCGCCTTCGCACGCGACTATCTGGCGCGGACCGAGACTTGAGGGGAGATCGCCCCAATTGCGCCGAAGCCGTTTGGACTCCGTTCACCGATCGCCGCTAGAGCAGGATGGATCTTCCGCAACGAACGCGCGCCATGGCCGACCTCAACGCCGTCCTCACCAGGCTCAACGACCGTCTGCTCCGCCTCGAGGGCGAGCTGTTCGTGCTGCGCTCGCTGGCCCGCGCGACGCTGACGGCGGGCGATGACCATGCGGCGCGAATGCGCAAGCTGGTCGAGGCCGCAAAGGTCGCGCTCGACGACGAGGCCACGCGTCCCCTCGACAAGCCGACGCGCAAATATGTCGATGCGGCGACCGCGCTGGTGGAGGAATTGCTGGTCGAGCCGACCCAGGCACGGCCGTTATTCACCGTCATCGACGGCGGCCGGCGCGACTGAGCCTCAAACTGGCCGGCCGTCGTCCGTCGCGGCGATATCGCCCGACTTGAGCCGGCTGAGGCCGGCTTCGATGATCGCGATCTCCTCGTCGATCTGGCCGATCGGCAGGCTGAAGTCGTAGCCGGACCTGCTCTTCAGATCGACCGCAAGCCGCTGTCTGTGCATCATCAGCGCGTCGAGGCCGCGCCGGTTCTTCAGCCGGACATAGACGTCGACGATCTGCTCAATCGCGCTCGGCATGAAATCGGTCCCGGCGAAAAAGCCCGCACGGCGCACCCACGCCGGCGGGACAATCTCGGTGTCGCGGTACGCAATACAAATCCGCGACGGATTCGTCGATACGCCAAGCTGGTTGAGATCATGTTACCATCGGATGATTTCGTGATGGCCGTGCATGAAAAAGCCGCTGGCGATCCCGCCAGCGGCCAAATCCGGGTTCGAAAACGGATGCGGGTTGAAATGTCGCCAGCCCCGGTGGGTCCAACTTCTAACGGCAAATCCTGGATCTCTCTGTTAAGAACGAAACACAGGAACCGGCCTATCTCCACTTGCCGCCCGACCGTGGTGGCGCGGCCACGCTAGTCAGAAACGCAGAAATATTTGCGCGGCAGCCTGCGGTAGGCGCTGTAGCGGTAATGCGGCCGGTACGCGTAGCCGCGATAGAGAGCGGGCGGCTCCTCGCCGTAATAGGCGCCGTGATAGAAATTGATGACCGGCCCTTCGGCGCAGCGATAGGTGTCCCAAGTCGGGCCGATGAAGGGTGCCACCCCAACTTCGGGCGGAACCGCGGGATAAGGTGGTCCGCCGGCGCGCGCCGGAAGGGTTGCGACCAGGGCCGCGAGAAGGACAAGCCACGCGCTCCGCATGCGTTCGCTCCGAGCCGATGCCATGCGCGCATGGAAGCACCGGACCGGCCGACGCCGCAATCGCGGAATTCATCGCGCACCCCTCGCCCGGTGCATTGTTGATAACCGGCGCAAACCCGGCGCGGGTGGTGACAGGACGTCCGGACGTGTTATCGGGAGATGACGCAGTTGCGAGACGGATCGGACACTCATGCGCATTACCCTCGTCGGCTCCCGCCATTTCGGCGTGACCACCCTGAACATGCTCCGGGAGCACGGTGTCTCGATCGTGCGGGTCGTGGTGGCCGACGCCGAGGATCGTCTCGCCGCGACAGCCAAGGCGGCGGGCATCGAGGTCGTCGTTCAGGCCAATCCCAAGCTGGTGGTGGCCTCCGAGATCGCCCCCGATACCGATCTGATCGTCACCGCGCACAGCCACGCCCGGATCGGCAAGGACGCGCTCGAGGCGGCGAAGCTGGGCGGGATCGGCTATCATCCTTCGCTGCTGCCGCGTCACCGCGGCAAGGCGGCCGTGGAATGGACCATCAAGGAAGGCGACCCGATCGCCGGCGGCACGATCTATCACCTCGCCGACCGCATGGACGCCGGCGCCATCGCCGCCCAGGAGTGGTGCTTCGTCAAGAAGGGCGAGACGGCCCGGGAGCTGTGGGAGCGCGCGCTGGCCCCGCTCGGGCTCAAATTGCTGGCTGACGTGATCGATTACGCCAAGGTCCACAAGGCGCTACCGTCCAAGACCCAGGACGAGCAGTTCGCGACCTCAGCGCCAAGTCTTTCCTGAGACCTCTTTCCTGAGCCCCTTTCCTGAGTCGATGTCCTGACGTTTACCCTTAACGTGAAGGGGCGTTGATTCTGCTTCGAGAATTGCAGCCGGAAACCCAAATAAACCATTGTTCCTACAGGAACAATTTTCAATTTGGCGCCGCACCAAATTTCCGTCACATTTTGTCCGAATAAGCGTCAGCATATCAGACAGATTCAAGGACGGATTTTATGCGTTTTGCTCGCATTGCGGCGTTCTGTGCCGCTTCAGTTATCACCCTCGCCGCTCCCGCTTTCGCCCAGACTCCTTATGACGGCAACTGGCAGGTCACCATCGTCACCAAGAGCGGTTCTTGCGAGCCGACCGCAAGCTCCTTGCTGACGGTTGCCGACGGCAAGATCACTGCTCCCGGCGCTAACGTTTCCGGCACCATCGGCCGGGAGGGTCTTGTGAAAGTTTCGATCAATGGTGCATATGCCAACGGTCAACTCAGCGGCAACGCCGGATCGGGGAAGTGGAATGGAGCATCTGCAGGCATACCGTGCAGCGGGCGGTGGGAAGCATCGCGCCAATAGAAAAATCGTGACGAGTGGACTAAGCCGGCGGCTGCTGATCGCGGCCGCCGTTATGTTCGCGGCCGGAATTGCCAACTCCGAGAGCAAGGCCCAGTCGGGCCCGTTCGCCCCGCTGGCGGGCAGCTGGAGCGGCTCAGGCACGGTCACCTTGGATGACGGTTCGACCGAGCGGATCCGCTGCCGGGCCAAATACGCTCCGATCGGACCGACCATGGAGTTGTCTCTGACCTGCGCCAGCGACGCCTACAAGTTCAACCTCGGCGCCAACGTCAAGGCTGAAGGCAGCGCCATCGCGGGGAGCTGGTCCGAGGCCAGCCGCAATATCAGCGGCTCCCTTTCGGGCCGTGGCGCCGGTGGAAACTATGAGCTGCTCGCCTCCACCGCCGGCTTCAACGCCAACATCTCGCTGAAGACGTCCGGCAACAAGCAGAACGTCACGATGCGCGCCGACAGCCAGTTCCGCGGCGCCAACATCTCGCTGTCGCGCTAAGCCGATACGAGTAGACATGCAATCGACCCGGCGATCTCGCCGGGTCGATTTTTTATGTGCCCGGCACGAACGCCGTGACCTCGATCTCGACCTTGGCCCGGTCGTCCACGAGACCGCCGACGTAGAGCAAGGTCGAGGGCGGGAAATTACGCCCCAGCGTTTCCTTCCAGGCCGCGCCAATTCCGGCCCCGGCAGTTTCATATTCGCTGCGGCTGGTCAGGTACCAGATCAAGCGGACGATATGCTCGGGGCCGGCGCCGGCCTCGCCAGGAGCGTGATGATCCGCTTCAGCGTGGTTCCGACCTGCGCGGCCATGTCAGGCGCGTAATTGCCGGTCTCGTCGCCGCCGGTCTGGCCGGCCAGCACCACCCAGCGACCCGGCCCCTCGACCACGACACCATGGGAAAAGCCGCGCGGTTTTTTCCACTCGGCCGGCTGCAAGATATGCATGAGCGAAGATCTCCCGATTTTTCTCGTTGTTCAGTGATGCCTTAGCACGCCGCCATGCATCGCTGCACCGGCAGATTTGGCCGTTGCAAACGGCGACGATGTCGCCGATACCGGCCCTCCCTCAGGACCCTCGCCTCCCAAACCTCCGCCCATGAACACGACACCGTCCAAAACGATGGCTGCCCTGTGGATGGCGGGCTGGCTGTCGCTGATGCTGGTCATGGCGGTCGCCGGGCGCGAGACCACGCGCGAGCTGAATGTATTTCAGATCATGGAGGTGCGTTCACTGATCGGCTTCCTGTTGCTTTCGCCGATCATCTATCGGGCCGGCAGCTTCAAGGTGCTCAGGACATCGCGCCTGCCGCAGCACGTCGCGCGCAATTTGGTGCACTATGTTGCGCAGCTCGGCTGGTTCTTCGCGCTGACGCTGATCCCGATCGGCCAGGTGGTGGCAATCGAGTTCACCATGCCAATCTGGACGGCGCTGCTCGCAGCGAGCCTCCTCTCCGAACGCATGACGCCGTGGAAGATCGCCGCCATCGCGCTTGGCCTGATCGGTGTGATCGTCATCGTCCGACCCGCCACCGGCGAAATCAATCCCGGTCAACTCATCGCACTAGGCGCCGCGATGGGCTTTGGTGTGTCCATGGTGCTGGTGAAATCGCTGACCCGCACCGAAAGTGCACTGTCGATCCTGTTCTGGATGCTGGTGGTGCAATCGGTCGCAGGCTTCATTCCGACGCTGTTCGTCTGGACGTGGCCCTCCGCCTATGTCTGGGCATGGGTCGGCGTGATCGGCGTCTGCGGCACGTTTTCGCACTACTGCCTCGCCAGTGCGATGCGCTATGCGGATGCGACCATCGTTGTTCCCATGGACTTCCTGCGGGTTCCATTGACCGCGACCGCTGGCTGGCTGCTGTATTCGGAGCGGCTTGACACCTGGACGGTGGTCGGCGCCGCGCTGATCCTGTTCGGCAATCTCCTAAATCTAAAACCAGCTCCGCCGGTTCCTGCTCCCGCACGCTGAACCTCGCGCCGCCTCGCGCGACAAAACCAAGTGGCCGTGTGATTTGGATCACGTTGGAGCGGCATTCCATCGTGCACATTCTGCCACACAGCAGCGGGTTGAACGCGACGAACTGCCGTTTTGGTGGCGCCAAGTCGGGCACTTCGTGTAAGTTCGTTGCCAATTTGTTGCTGCCTGCAATTCGATTCTGTTGGGGATTCCAGATGCGCACTCTCACCCTCCTTGCGTCGCTGATGTGCATGGCACTGTCGATCAGTGCCGCGAAGGCCGACCGCCGTGTTGCTTTCGTCGTCGGCAACGGCACCTACAAGAACGTCGCACAATTGCCGAACCCGCCGATCGACGCCAAGGCGATGGCGGCAACGCTGCGCAATGTCGGCTTCGAGGTGATCGAAGGTTCGAACCTCTCGCGCGACCAGATGACTGAGAAGCTGCTGGACTTCGGCCGCAAGGCGCAGGGCTCCGATGTCGCAGTGTTCTATTATGCCGGTCACGGCATCGCGGTCGGCGGCTCCAACTATCTTCTGCCTGTCGACGCCGACATCAAATCGGAGATGGACGTCAAGCTCGGTGCCGCCATCAACATCGATCTGACGCTTGAGCAGACCATGGGCGACGCCAAGGTCAAGCTGGTCTTCCTTGACGCCTGCCGCGACAATCCGTTCGCCGCCAAGATCAAGTCGAACTCCGCGACCCGCAGCGTCAACGTGCAGAGCGGTCTTGCCGAGATGAAATCCGGCGAAGGCACGCTGATCGCGTTCGCCACCGGCCCGGGCCAGACCGCGCTCGACGGTCAGGAGGGCAACAACAGCCCGTTCACCCGTGCGCTCATCGACAACATCACCAAGCCTGGCATCGAGATCCAGCAGGCGATGACGTCGGTACGCGCCCAGGTCAATGAGGAGACCCACAAGGGTCAGCTGCCCTGGGGCCACACCAATTTGATCGGCGCGGTCTATCTCAACCAGGCTCCGACGACCCAGGTCGCCAATGCAGCACCGACGGCTGCTGGCAGCGTGCCAATGGCGACGGGCGGCAATTCGGACGGTGTCGAGCTCGAATACTGGCGCTCGGTCAAGGAGAGCAACAAGTCGGAAGAGCTCAACGCCTATCTCTCCGCCTATCCGAACGGCCAGTTCAAGGCGCTGGCGCTGGCACGCCTCGCGGCCATCAAGAGCGGCCCCTCGACCGCGACGCGTACCCTCACCGCTGGCGTCGATCCCGCGACCTTCACCGATGAGGCCAGCCAGCTTACCGAGGACCAGATCGGCCTCGACAAGAACCAGCGCCGCGACGTTCAGCGTCGCCTCGGCGGGCTCGGCTTCGACAACAAACAGACGGGCGTGTTCGGCGACGAGACCCGGTCGGTGCTCAAGCGCTGGCAGGCGGCGCGCGGCTATCCCGCGTCAGGTTACCTGAACAAGCTCCAGCACAAGGCTCTGCTTTCGGAGGTCGTGGCGGGCCCGCCGACCGCGAGCGACAACAGCCAGAAGGCAGCCCGCCGGGCCGCCGCCCCCGCGGCCAGCAGCGCGCCCGCACCGGCCCCCCATCGCAGCAGCGGCGGCGATCCTGCCGGAGCAGCCTTCGTCGGCGGTGTCGTCGGCGGCATGATGGGCGGCATGTTCCGCCGCTGAGGCGAGGCCAATCGCAAATACAAAAGCCCGGCTCGCGCCGGGCTTTTTCGTTGCGAGTCGCCCAACCTTTGGCGCCTACTTCCCCGCGGCCTTGCGCAGCGCCTCGTTGATGCGGTCCTGCCAGCCGGGGCCGTCGGACTGGAAATGCTCCAGCACGTCCTGGTCGATCCGCAGCGTGACCTGCTCCTTGATCCCCGGCGTGACGTTCTGCTTTGGCGGCGCCGCGGCGACCTTGGCCGTCACCTTCTTAAACGCCGCCTCGGCCTCCGTTCTGGCATCGCCCAACGTCCGCGGCCGCCTCGGTGGTTGATCCGCCATGTCCTAAATTCCCTCAAACAGAGCCGTCGAAAGATACCGCTCGGAGAACGACGGCAATATAGCCAGGATGGTCTTTCCCGCAGCTTCCGGCCGCTTGCCGATCTCGAGGGCCGCGGCGATCGCGGCACCCGAGGAGATGCCGCCCGGAATGCCCTCATGTCGCGCCAGCGCCCGCGAGGTCTCGATTGCGGTCGTCGAGTTGATCTTGACGATCTCGTCGATCACCGAGCGGTCGAGGATGTCAGGGACGAAGCCCGCACCGATGCCTTGGATCTTGTGCGGCGTGTGCTGGCCGCCCGACAGCACCGGACTTTCCTCGGGCTCGACCGCGACCACGCGCAGCGAGGGCTTGCGCGGCTTCAGCACCTGGCCGACGCCGGTGATGGTGCCGCCGGTGCCGACGCCGGCGACGAAGAAGTCGATGTTGCCACCGGTGTCGTTCCAGATCTCCTCTGCAGTGGTGCGGCGGTGCACCTCGGGATTGGCGAGATTCTTGAACTGCTGCGGCATCACCGAATTCGGCGTCGTCTTCAACAGCTCTTCGGCCGTCGCGATCGCGCCCTTCATGCCTTGCGCGGCCGGTGTCAGCACCAGCTCCGCGCCCAGAAAAGCCAGCATCTTGCGGCGTTCGATCGACATCGACTCCGGCATGACCAGCTTGAGCCGATAGCCGCGCGACGCCGCGACGAAGGCCAGCGCGATGCCGGTATTGCCGGAGGTGGGTTCGATCAGCACGGTGTCGGGCTTGACGATGCCGGCCTTCTCCATGGCGATGATCATGGCCGCGCCGATGCGATCCTTCACGCTAGCGGCGGGATTGAAATATTCAAGCTTGGCCAAAATGGTCGCGTTCACGCCGTGCATGCCCGGCAGCCGGCGCAAGCGCACGATCGGCGTGTCGCCAAAAGCATCGACGATCGAGTCGTAGATCCGGCCGCGGCCGGGCTGGTGCGCTGCACCCGTGGTGGACGATGCGTCCATGATCAACTCCCTGTGGCGACGATTTGCGCTTCTGTTGCAGCTCTTGCGCAGTTACAGACAGCCTGCGGCGACACGCAAGCGGCATTGCGGTACATGTTAAATACGCTGCATCGCAAAATCGCGTGAGCTGCAATTATCAGAAAACCAACGCATTTGTGTTGCGACCTCGTCAACTGATTCTGCTTATGTTAGACTTAGGTCTCAAAGCTGAGAGGTCACCACGATGTCAGCAGTCGCTGAAGTGTTGTCGACCGCCGCATCGAACCGCGCTCCGCGGTGCAGTGAGTTGCCCACCTGTCCCGTCTGCGCCGACTCCATGGTCGCCGCCGAAGGTTCTGCGTATGTGTCGGAACACCTCATCAGCTATCTCTGGACCTGCGACAATTGCGGCTACGGCTTCGTGACCAAGCACGCCGTCAAGCAGCGGATCGTCTGCAACTGACGTTTCCTCTTCATCCGACCTTGCGGAATTGACCTAGCGCGGGGCGATGTCGCCCCTCGCCCAGTCTTCGCGCGTACGCCGATAGAACGCCTCGAACGTGCCCTGTGCGACCGCGTCCCTGATGCCCTGCATCAGGAACTGGTAGTACGCGATATTGATCTCGGACAGCAGCATCGCGCCCAGCGTCTCGCCCGCCTTGACGAGATGATGCAAATAGGCGCGCGCGTAGCTGCGCGCCGACGGCCAGGAGCTCTCTTCGTCGAGCGGACGGGGATCGTCGGCGTGGCGCGCGTTGCGCAGATTCACCTGGCCGAAGCGTGTGAAGGCAACGCCATGCCGCCCATTGCGCGTCGGCATCACGCAATCGAACATGTCGATGCCGCGCTTGACGGCCTCGAGGATGTCGTCCGGCGTGCCGACGCCCATCAGATAGCGCGGCCGCTCTCTGGGCAGCAGCGGCGCTGTCTCGTCGATCATCGCCAGCATCACGGCCTGCGGCTCACCGACGGCGAGGCCGCCAATGGCATAACCATGGAAACCGATCTCGATGAGGCCTTGCGCGCTGGCATGGCGAAGCTGGGGGATGTCGCCGCCCTGCACGATGCCGAACAGCATGTAGCCTTCGGGCGCGCTCTCGAAGGCGCGCTTGCTTCGCTCGGCCCAGCGCAGCGACAATTGCATCGCGCGGTCGATGTCGGCGCGCTCGGCGGGCAGTCGCACGCATTCGTCCATTTGCATCGCGATGTCGGAGCCGAGCAAACGCTGCACCTCGATCGAACGCTCCGGCGACAGCTCGACCTTGGCGCCGTCGATATGCGAACGGAACGTCACGGCCTGCTCGCTGACCTTGCGTAAATCCGCCAGCGACATCACCTGGAAGCCGCCGGAATCCGTCAGCATCGGCCCGTTCCAGCCGGTGAATGTCTGCAAGCCGCCAAGTGCTGCGATCCGCTCGGCGCCGGGACGCAGCATCAGATGATAGGTGTTGCCGAGCACGATGTCGGCACCGGCCTCATGGACCTCGCGCCAGTGCATGCCCTTCATCGCGCCGGCGGTACCGACCGGCATGAAGGCAGGCGTGCGCACCACGCCGTGCGGCGTGGTCAGGCGCCCGGTGCGCGCGGCGCCATCAGTGGCGAGCAGTTCGAAATGATTGGGCAGACCGGTGTCAGGACGATTCATGACGGTGCTTATTGCGTGTCGGAGCAGGCCGATCAACCCGCTCAGGCGATGCTTCGGCCGGCTGATGCATCAGACTGGGACAATGGACACTGATATCCGACACGGAATTGTGCGCCCGCAGCGCTTGTTAAACAAAACGATACAGTGTAGTTTTACCTTGGGGGTTGGACGAGCTGCCGCGGCGACGTTGCCGGCGGCGGTAAATGCGTGATCGCCAGCCACCGACAATGTCCTTCCCCTCAAGTTCGACTGACACGGCCGGCCCAGGCGCCCGCCTGTTCGGATTGCTGGTCCTGACGTGCAGCCTGGCGCTCGGCGCCTGCACCTCCCTGCCCCGCACGCCCTATACGGCCACCGAAGCCAGCACATCGCGCGTGCTCGATATCGACGGGCTCCGGCGCTATGCCGACGAACCCATCACGAAATTCAGCTTCGAGAAGGACACCAGCACCGCGACGAAGTCCTACCTGGCGCTGTCAGGCGGCGGCGCGGATGGCGCCTACGGTGTCGGCGTGCTCAACGGCTGGACCGCGGCCAGAACCCGTCCCACCTTCTCGGTCGTCTCGGGCGTGAGCACCGGCGGCCTGATTGCACCCTTTGCGTTTCTCGGCTCGCGATATGACGACACGCTGAAGGAGGTTTACACCAGCGGCGTCGCCGAGAGCCTGTTGAGCGATCCCAGCATCATGCGCGTGCTGTTCGGATCCGGCCTGTTCGGTAACACGCGGCTGCGCGAGCTCGTCGCCCGCTATGTCGGGCCTGAGATCATGGCGCAGGTCGCGCGTGAAAACGCCAAGGGCCGAAGGCTGCTGGTGGTGACGACCGATCTCGACACCCAGCGCACCGCGATCTGGGACATGGGCAGGATCGCGGCGGTCGGCACGCCTGAGGCGCTCAAGCTGTTTCGCGACGTGATGGCGGCCTCCGCCAGCATCCCGCTGGTGTTTCCGCCGATCATGATCGACGCCGAAGGCGAGGGCCGCAGGTTTCAGGAGATGCATGTCGACGGCGGCGTGACAGCCCCGGTGCTGACGCTGCCGGAAGCCCTGCTTTTCCAGGGCAGTCGCCTTCCCGGCCCTGCGAAGCTGGACATCTACATCCTCGTCAACAAGAAGATCGAACGCAATTTCGAGCTTGTCTCCAACAGCACCATCGACGTCGCCTCACGCAGCCTGTCCTCGATCACCCAGTCGCAGACCCGCTCGATCATCTTCTCGACCTATGATTTCGCGAGGCGCAACCGCCTGGGCTTCCATCTCTCCTATATCGCGCGCGACTATCCGGCCGCCCCCTCGGAAGGGTTCGACACCGCCTATATGCGGGCGCTGTATCAGTACGGATATGAGAAGGCCGCTTCAGGCCAAGCCTGGACTTCGACGCCTCCGTAAGCGCTCGCTGAGGAACGGGGCGGTGCCGAGACGGTTGACGATGCGGCCCATCCGGCCAGATTAGCCATGACGCACCCGTTGCTGCGCGTTATAGAGCAATCACTGATGTCACGACCGCGCAGGAATCATTGGGCATGGGATTGACTGCGACCAAGACAAGACCGGCAGCTCAGCGGCGCGAGGTGCCGAAATCGCGCGGCGGCCGCCCGACGAAAAGCGCCGCTATCGAGCGCGATCAGCGGCTGATCGAGGTCGCCACCCGCCTGTTCCTGGATCGCGGCTTCGACGCCACCTCGCTCGATGCAGTCGCGGAAGCCGCGCGCGTGAGCAAGCCCACCGTCTATGCCCGGTACGGAGACAAGCGCGGATTGTTCGCCGCCGTGCTGCGGCGCGAGATCGCGCGATGGCTTGCACCGCTATCCGCGGCCGCCGAGACGCAACTCGGCAGCGCCTCGGACATCTCGGTCGAACAGCGGCTCGTCGAGATCGGGCGCGAGATGCTGAGCTTCACCTGCGGTCCCGATGCCGTCGCCTTCAGCCGCATGATGACGTCACAGGCCATCAACTTCCCCGATATCGCCAAGCTCGGCAAGGAAGAAGGCTGGCTCAAGGCCGTCGCCACCACGGCACGCTTTTTCGATCATCTGGTGGAGCAACGCGCGCTCGATATGGAAGACACCACGATCGCAGCCGAGGTGTTTCTCGACGTCGTCGTGGGGCATACCCACCGCATGGCGACGTTCGGAACGACGCTCGAGCTGAAAGACGCCGAAAAGCGCATGCGGATTGCCATCAAGCTGTTCCTGGCCGGTGCGCTTGGCCCCCCGGACCGCCTCCAGGACGCCGCCAAGACCACGCGGCGGCGGCGCCCGTCGCGCTGACAATTCCGTGAGGTTGCGATCTTTCCAAGGAATCCCGCGCCCGCGCCGTTGACCAAAACAAAACGATACGGTATGGTTTAATTATAGGGCGATGCGGATCGCTTTTTCACCAGCCCCAAAGAGGTCCGCACCGCCTCGATCGCCGCGGCGGTACAGCCCGTCACGACGCTCAGCGGCCGACCGATGCCCAAGGTCGGCCGCAAATTCTTTACGATCATCCGGCACACTC
This sequence comes from Bradyrhizobium sp. Ken51, assembly GCF_055807435.1. NCBI lineage: Bacteria > Pseudomonadati > Pseudomonadota > Alphaproteobacteria > Hyphomicrobiales > Nitrobacteraceae > Bradyrhizobium > Bradyrhizobium sp. Ken51. The sequence continues at coordinate 166,504 of NZ_JBVVPB010000013.1, forward strand.
GCTGGCCGAGGGTTTCGAGCATGACGACAGCCAAACGACGGATCTCGGGATTGCTCGCGATCGCCCTGTCCGCACTCCTCCTCGCAGCGCCGGCGCGAGCGATCTTGAGCACGGGCACACCGACCGCCCTTCACAGCGACACAGATGGTGACGCCGAGATCGACCGCCAAGCGGTCAGTCGCGAGATCGAGCGCTTCCGCAGCTCGTCGATCTCGATCAACCAGGCCATGGCGATTGCAGAAGCCCGCCACGCCGGTGCCACCACGGCGGATGTGAGTTTCGACGGGGCCTCCGGCGTGCCGGTCTACCGGGTGAAGACCCTGCACAACGACCGGATCTGGCGCCACACCATCAATGCCGCGACCGGCGAGCTCGTCGGCGGCGAAGCCGCCCTCCCTCTCGCCGAGCTCGACCTCGACGACCGCAGCAACCTCGCAGCGCTCGGTGCCATCAAGCACCGACTTGCGGATGCCGTGCACGTGGCCGAACGCGCGGCCTCCGGCAAGGCGATCAGCGGCGGGCTGGTGCGCGAACGCGGCCGGCTGAATTTCGCGATCGTCGTCATCAGTGGCGACAACCTCAAGGAGGTCATCCTCGAACCGCCGGGCGCCCGGACCAAATAGCGGCGGCCAATCCCGCCGAAAAGCCATTGACGGGCGCAAAACTCTCCCGCATAAGCTCCCGCCATGTTCACGACCACCAAACGCACGACCAAAACCACCACGGCCTTCGGGGCCCGGGGAGGCGTGCGCGTGTAGTCGTCGACTAGAACGCAATCCACTCTACCGAAGCCCCGCCCTCGTTGGTCCGGGGCTTTTTTGTTGTCTGAATTCTCAAATCAATGGAGGACAAAGTGAGTAACGATCCCGTCGTCGCGATTGTCGGCGTCACCGGTGCGGTGGGCGCCGAATTCATCGCCACCATGGACAAGCGCGGCTTTCGCGTCGGCAAGCTCAAGGCGCTGGCCAGCGCCCGCTCGGCCGGCAAGACGGTGTCGTTCCGCGGGCAAGACGTCGTCATCGAGGAGCTGACCGAACGCGCCTTCGAAGGCGTCGACATCGCCCTGTTCTCCGCCGGCGGCAGCATCTCCAAGAAGTTCGCGCCGATCGCGGTCAAGGCGGGTGCCGTCGTCGTCGACAACTCCTCCGCCTTCCGCATGGACCCGAACGTGCCGCTGGTGATCCCCGAGATCAACGCGAACCGCATCCGCGACCACAAGGGCATCATCGCCAACCCGAACTGCGCCGCCATCACCGCGCTGGTGCCGCTGTGGCCGATCCACCAGACCAACCGCATCAAGCGCGTGATCATCTCGACCTACCAGGCTGCCTCCGGCGCCGGCGCTGCCGCGATGGAGGAGCTGGTCGAGTCCACCCGCGCCAACCTCAACGGGCAGGTTTATACGCCGAAGGTGATGCCGCATCCTTACGCGTTCAATCTCTTCAACCACAACACGGCGATCGACCCCGACACCGGCTACAACGACGAAGAGACCAAGGTCATCAACGAAACCCGCAAGATCTTCGAGGACGACAACATCGCGATCGGCGTCACCTGCGTGCGCGTGCCGGTGTTGCGGGCTCATTGCGAGGCCATCACCTTTGAATGCGAGAAGCCGATCAGCGAGGATCAGGTCCGCGCCATCATGGCGCGAGCGCCCGGCGTCAAGATCGTCGACGACCGTGCCAGGAACTACTTCCCGATGCCGATCGACGCCTCGGGCCAGGACGATGTCCTGGTCGGCCGCATCCGCAAGGACCTCAGCGACCCCTCCGGGCATTCGATCTCGATGTTCGTGGCGGCGGACCAGCTGCTCAAGGGCGCAGCGCTCAACGCGGTGCAGATCGCGGAGCTGCTGCCGCAGCGGGTGATGGCGTAACGGGAGGTGCGTAGGGTGGGTTAGCGACAGCGTAACCCACCACTGTCTCTACCGCGTAAACAGAAGCGGTGGGTTACGCCTTACGGCTAACCACCCTACGGTGCCCGAAACAACAAACACGCATCGCCATACGAATAGAACCGATAGCCGGTCGCGATCGCGTGTGCATAGGCCTGTTGCATCGTCTCCAGCCCGGAGAACGCCGACACCAGCATGAACAGTGTCGACTTCGGCAAATGGAAATTGGTCAGCAAGACATCGACGGCGCGAAAGCGATAGCCGGGGGTGATGAAGATCGACGTCTCGGCGGCAAACGGCTCAATGGTGCCGTCCTCGCCGGCTGCGCTTTCGAGCAGACGCAACGACGTGGTGCCAACCGCGATGATGCGCCCGCCGTTCTTGCGCGCGGTGTTGAGCCGCTCCGCCGTCTCGGCCGAGAGCGTGCCCCACTCGGCATGCATCTTGTGCCCTTCGGTGTCGTCCACCTTCACCGGCAGGAAGGTCCCTGCCCCGACATGCAGCGTGACGCGATTGATGCCGACGCCGCGCGCGTGCAGCGCCTGCTCCAGCGCCGGGGTGAAATGCAGGCCGGCTGTCGGCGCGGCAACGGCGCCCTCATTCGCGGCGAACATGGTCTGGTAGTCGGCGAGATCCTGATCGTCAGGCGTGCGTTTCGAGGCGATGTAGGGCGGCAGCGGCGGGCTGCCGAGATCTGCGATGGCCTGATCCAATGTCGGGCCGTGGAACGAAAATGACAGCGTCACCTCGCCTTCTGCGCCCTTGGCCTCGACTTCGGCGTCGAGATGGCCGAGCAGGCAGACCTTGCCCTCATTGCCAAAGCGGATGCGGTCGCCGGCCATGAGTTTCTTGGCGGGCTTCACCAGCGCCTGCCAGCGCGAGCCGTCGAGGCGTTTGATCAGGGTCGCCTCGATCTTCGGCTCGGTCTCGCGGCCGATGCGACGGCCTCTCAATTGCGCCGCGATCACCTTGGTGTCGTTGACGACGAGCTGGTCGCCCGGCTTCAGCCATTGCGGCAGGTCGGCGACGATCTGGTCGCGCAGCGTGCCGTGATCGACAACCAGCATCTTCGCGGAGTCGCGCGGGCTCGCCGGGCGCAAGGCGATGCGCTCGGCGGGCAGATCGAAATCGAAGAGGTCGGTGCGCATCGCGTGCTCACGGCCGTACAGTCACTCCTCATCCTGAGGAGCGCAGAACGCGCGTCTCGAAGGATGAAGGCCCCGCTGCTGCAGCTCGGCCTTCATGGGTTCGAGACGGCGCTACGCGCCTCCTCACCATGAGGGTTGAACGCCTACTCCGCGTCAGCCGCCATCCGCGCCTTGACGATTTTGTCGGGGTTCTGCACAGGCTCGCCGCGCTTGATCTTGTCGACGTTCTCCATGCCCTCGGTGACCTTGCCCCACACCGTGTACTGGTTGTCGAGGAAGCGGGCGTCGTCGAACACGATAAAGAACTGGCTGTCGCCGGAATCCGGGCTGGCGGCGCGCGCCATCGAGGTGGTGCCGCGCACATGCGGCTCCTTGTTGAACTCGGCCTTCAGCTTCTTGCCGGAGCCGCCGGTGCCGGTGCCCTGCGGGCAGCCGGTCTGCGCCATGAAGCCGTCGATCACGCGATGGAACACGATGCCGTCGTAGAAGCCTTCACGCACGAGTTCCTTGATGCGCGCGACGTGGCCGGGCGCCAGATCAGGCCGCATCTCGATGGTGACGGGGCCCTGCGTGGTCTCGAGGATCAAAGTGTTTTCGGTGGCGCTCATGCTCGTCTCTCTTGGGTTGGGGGTGAAGTCCTGTCAGGTGAAGTTTTGCGGTTGCGAAACTGGATCGCGAATGGACGCCCCGCAGCGGCGCCGGCCATCGCATCGGTAAATGGCATCGGCGTGCAGCGTTGCAATGCCTCCATTACCGCTACCCGGTATTGCAGCCGGTCATCGTCGGAGGCCTCCGCGGATTCATAGGTAATCCTCGGATGGCCCAGAATGTTTCCAGCCCGGTTAAAGCTCACGACGACGGTGATGTCGATCGGGCGGGCCCTGGCGGCGGGCGGCGGCTTCCAGCAGGTGCGCAGATGCCGGAAGATGTCCTGGATGGTGTTGACCTGTGCGTCCTCGGCGACCGCGCCGGAGACGCCGAGCAGCAGCACCGCGGCAATTAGCAGGAGCTTGCCACCGCTGCGCGCCATCGCCTCTCCTACTTGATGTCGGAAGCGACCTGCACCTTCACCATCTTGTCGGGATCGGTGACGGTGCCGCCGCTTGATCCGGGAGGTGCCTTCTTCAGCTTGTCGACGACGTCCATGCCCTGCACGACCTCGCCGATCACGGTGTACTGGTTGTCGAGGCTGCCGCCGTCGGCGAACATGATGAAGAACTGCGAATTGGCGGTGTCGACGCTGTCGCCGCGCCGGGCCATGCCGACGATGCCGCGCGCAAAATGCACCTTGGAGAATTCCTGCTTCAGGTTCGGATATTTCGAGCCGCCGGTGCCGTTGAAGTTCTGACCGTCGCCGGTCTGCGCCATGAAGCCATCCATGACGCGGTGGAACGGCACGTTGTTGTAATAACCCTCGCGCGCGAGCTGCTTGATGCGCTCGGCGTGCTGGGGCGCAAGGTCCGGCCTCAGCTTGATGACGATGCGGCCCTTGGTGGATTCGATGACGATGGCGTTGGCCTTGTCGAGGCCGGCCGGCAAGGCTTGCGCGAAGGCCGGCACCGCGAACAGAACCGCGGCAACAAATGCGAGAATTCGGATCATGATAACTCCGGATCAGAGATGAGACAGGAAACGCGCCGTTATCAGGCGAATTTTGCCTTGAGCAGCGCCGCAACCAGCGGCGGGACGAAGGCCGAGACGTCCCCGCCCATGGCAGCGATCTGGCGCACCAAAGTGGCGGTGATCGGGCGGACCATGGGAGAAGCCGGCAGGAAGACCGTATGCACCTCGGGCGCCATGGCCTCGTTCATGCCGGCGAGCTGCATCTCGTAGTCGAGGTCGGTGCCGTCGCGCAGGCCCCGAATCATGATCGTCGCACCGTGCTTGCGCGCCGATGTCACCGACAGATCGTCAAATGTCGCGGCTTCGAGCACGCAGCCGGCCTGGGCCGCCACCGGCCCACAGACGTCATGGAGCATCTTCAGCCGCTCCTCAGTCGAGAACAGAGGCTTCTTGCCGGGGTGCACCCCGATCGCGACAACGAGTCTGTCGCACAGCGACACGCTGTGGCGGACCACGTCCAGATGGCCGTTGGTGATGGGGTCGAAGGAACCTGGATAGAAAGCAATGCGGGGCATGGCCACGTCCTACCGCGCCCTGCCCGGCCCGGCAAGCCGGTCCGGTTCCCTGGCGGTTTTTCCGCAAGAACCGCGTCGGAATGCGCCCAATTGTTTCGTCCTGAGGGCGGCCACGAAACAAAACGGAGCGCGAACGAAACCATTTCCCGCGTTCGCGAAGACGTCCGGAAACTGGCCATGGTTACTAATCCGGCCAACGAACGACGGGCCGCACACTGGGCGTAGCGGCCGCATCACAGGGGACTGTCATGATCAAGGCTCTTTCGGCGATCGCCATCTCTGCGTGTGTTGCTGCCGCCCTCACCCTCCTGCCCGGCTTCGCCCCGACCGTCGAGGCGAGCGTGCCGCAGCCGCTCGCCAAGAGCGACCGGCTCGATATCCGCACGGTCGGCAAGGACTGCTCGCAGCAGGCCTGGCCGAACTTCGAGGCGTCTTGCCTTCGGCAGGCCGGCACCAAAGCCAATATCCGCGAGGCTCGCCTCGTGACTGCCAACCGCACTCCGTAGCCGGGTCTGTCAGTTTCGCGTCAGGAATCCTCGCGATAAGTCCCAACGACAAACCCCAAAGATAACCCATGGATATTTGCGACGTCCCGTCGCAGACTGCCTGATGCTCGCGCCCGTCGGAATGACCCGTCGGGCGCGATCCCATCGGGGGGTCGCCATTGTCCAGTACGCCCGCGGTTGCCTCCGGCCATCAACCTGATCCACTGCCGCTTGCGATGACCATGGGCGCCCTCGGGGTGGTCTATGGCGATATCGGCACCAGCCCCCTCTACGCCCTGAAGGAAGCCGCCAAGGCCGCCGCCCATGGCGGCACATTGACGAACGACGCCGTTCTGGGCGTTGCCTCCTTAATCCTCTGGGCATTGCTGCTGATCATCTCGCTGAAATATGCGCTGTTGATTCTGCGTGCGGACAACCGCGGCGAAGGCGGCATCGTCGCCCTGCTGGCCTTGCTGCATGCCCGCAACGCCCAACCCGGCACCTGGCGCGCGCATCTGCTGGTCGTCGGCCTCGTCGGCGCCGCGCTACTGTACGGCGACGGCGCGATCACGTCGGCCATTTCCGTGCTCAGCGCCATCGAAGGTCTGAAGGTCGACGCCCCCTCGCTCGCGCCGGCGGTCGTGCCCGTGACCGTCGTCATCCTGATCGGACTGTTCATGATGCAGAAGCAGGGCACCGGCTTCATCGGCCGCATCTTCGGACCGGTGATGCTCGCCTGGTTCTTCGTGCTGGCAGCGCTCGGCATCCACGGCATCGTCAAGGCGCCGGCGGTGCTGGCGGCGCTGAGCCCGCTCTATGCGTTCGACTTCCTGATCCACCAGGATTTTCATGTCTCCTTCGCGATCCTGGGGGCCGCCTTCCTCGCCGTGACCGGCGGGGAGGCCATGTATGCCGACATGGGGCATTTCGGCCGCCTGCCGATCCGGCTGGCCTGGTTCGCGATCTGCCTCCCCGCGCTGGTGCTAAACTATTTCGGCCAGGCCGCACTGCTGATCACCGACCCCACCATGATCGAAAATCCGTTCTTCCAGCTCTGCCCTGACGCCCTGCATTATCCGCTGGTCGCCTTCTCGGCGGTCGCGACCGTGATCGCCTCGCAGGCGATCATTTCCGGCGTGTTCTCGCTGACCCAGCAGTCGATTCAGCTCGGCTTCCTGCCGCGCATGCAGATCCGTCACACCACGAGCGACGCGATCGGCCAGATCTACGTGCCGCTGGTGAACTGGCTGCTCGCCGCCGCAACCCTCGGCGCCGTGCTGAGCTTCGGCAGTTCGGAGGCGTTGGCCGGCGCCTACGGCATCGCGGTGTCGCTGTTGATGGCGATCACGACGCTGCTCGCTGCCCTGGTCGCGATCCAGTGGGGCTATTCGCCGTGGCTGGTGGTGGCCGTGAACGGCTTCTTCTTCGTGATCGACGTGATCTTCTTCTCGGCCAATTCGATCAAGCTGTTCGAGGGCGGCTGGTTTCCGCTGATGCTCGCGGGGTTCGTCGCCTTCCTGATGCTGACCTGGCGCAGCGGCGTGAAGCTAGTCGAAGCGGCACGCGCGAAGCTGCGCCAGCCCGAGGAGGATCTGATCGAGACCGCGGTCAACAAGTGCAGCGCCAGGCTCCCCGGGACCGCCGTGTTCCTGGCGTCGGCGCCGCGCGGCGTGCCGCTGGCGCTGACCCAGTTCGTCAAGCACAACCACGTGCTGCACGAGCGCATCGTCCTGGTCACCGTGTTGATCGAGGAGCTTCCTCACATCGCCGACGAAGACCGCATCGAGGTGATCGAGATCATTCCCGGCATTACCCGCGTCATCCTGCATTACGGCTTCATGCAGAATCCGACGATCTATGACGGGCTGACCCTGGCCTGCCGCCACGGCAAGCTGCCCGGCATCGACCTCTCCGACATCACCTATTACGTCGGCCGCGAGACCATCATCCCGCGCGAGGACGTGCCAGGCATGTGGGTCTGGCGCGAAACCGTGTTCGCCTTTCTGCAACGCAACGCCGAACGCTCGGCCGCGTTCTTCGGCGTGCCGACCAAGCAGGTGGTGGAGTTCGGCACAGAGTTGGAGATTTAGCTGGTCAGTGCACTAGCCCGGATGGAGCGACTTGTCCGCCGTCGCTCGGAGAGCGAAGGCGCAATCCGAGACAACCGTTCGAATGAAGAACCCGGATTTCGCTCGCGCTCCATCCGGGCTACGGGGGGTGACGCATCACTCCCCGTTTGAGTCTCCATTCGTCCCGTTCCCGCTCTCGGCCTCTTCCGTGATGTGCTCGACCGACACGACGTGTTCGTCCTCGGCGGTGTCGAACACGATTACGCCCTGGGTCGAGCGGCCGGCCACGCGGATGCCTTCGACCGGGCAGCGGATCAGCTGGCCCTTGTCGGTGACCAGCATGATTTGATCGGCATCCTCCACTGGGAAGGAGGCGACCAGATTGCCGTTACGGTTGTTGACGCTCATGGCGACGATGCCTTTGCCGCCGCGGCCGGTGGTGCGGTACTCGTAGGACGAGGTCCGCTTGCCGTAGCCGTTGACGGAGACGGTCAGCACGACCTGCTCGGCCGCTGACATCTCGATATAACGCTCCTGGGCGAGCTGGAAACTGCCGGAGGTCTCCTCGGCCTCGGCATCCGCCGCCGGCTCCTCAGCCGCAGCTTCGCCGGCCACTGCACGACGCATCTTCAGGTACGCCGAGCGCTCGTCGGATGTCGTCTCGACGTGGCGCAGGATCGCCAGCGAGATCACCTTGTCGCCCTCGGCAAGCGCAATGCCGCGCACGCCCATCGAGGTGCGCCCGGTGAACACGCGCACGTCGGTGACGGGAAAACGGATGCACTGGCCGCCGGCGCCGGTCAAAAGCACGTCGTCGTGCTCGGTGCAGATCTGCACGTCGACGATAGCTTCGTTGTCGTCGAGCTTCATCGCGATGATGCCGGAGCGGCGGACATCGACGAAGTCGGACAGCTTGTTGCGCCGGACGTTGCCGCCTGTCGTGGCGAACATCACGTCGAGATTGCCCCAGGTGGACTCGTCCTCCGGCAGCGGCATGATGGTGGTGATGCGCTCGCCCTGCTCCAGCGGCAGGATGTTGATCAGCGCCTTGCCGCGCGCATTCGGCGCGGCCATCGGAAGGCGCCAGACCTTGATCTTGTAGACCTGGCCGCGCGAGGAGAAGAACAGCATCGGCGTATGCGTGGACGCCACGAACAGCCGGCTGACAAAATCCTCGTCGCGGGTCTGCATGCCGGCGCGGCCCTTGCCGCCACGGCGCTGGGCCCGGTAGGCCGACAGCGGCACGCGCTTGACGTAGCCGGCGTGGGAGACGGTGACCACCATGTCCTCGCGCTGGATCAGGTCCTCGTCCTCGACCTCGCCTTCCTGCTCGATGATGACGGTGCGGCGCGGGGTCGCGAACTCGGCCTTCACTTCGGCAAGCTCGGACTTGATGATTTCAAGCACGCGGTCGCGCGAGCGCAGGATGTCGAGATAGTCGGCGATCTCGCCGGCGAGCTTGTCGAGCTCCTCGCGGATTTCGTCACGGCCGAGTGCGGTGAGGCGTTGCAGGCGCAAATCGAGAATGGCCCTTGCCTGCTCCATCGACAGCCGGATCGTGCCGTTCTCGCTGATGCGGTGGCGCGGATCGTCGATCAGCGTCAGCATGTCCTCGACGTCGCGGGCCGGCCAGTCGCGCGACATCAGGGTGTCGCGCGCGGTGGTCGGATCGGGCGAGGTCCGGATGACGCGGATCATCTCGTCGATATTGGCGACTGCGATGGCGAGACCGACCAGGATATGGGCGCGATCGCGGGCTTTCGCGAGCAGGAACTTGGTGCGCCGCGTGACGACGCGCTCGCGGAAGTCGACGAAGATCGCCAGCAGGTCCTTCAGATGCATGATCCGCGGACGGCCGCTGTCGAGCGCCACCATGTTGACGCCGAAGCTCGTCTGCAGCGGCGTGAACCTGTAGAGCTGATTCAGCACCACATCCGGCACGGCATCGCGCTTCAGTTCGATGACGACGCGGTAGCCGTCGCGATCGGATTCATCGCGCAGGTCGCCGATGCCCTCGATCTTCTTTTCCTTGACCAGCTCGGCGATGCGCTCAACCATCGTCGCCTTGTTCACCTGGTAGGGAATCTCGGTGATGATGATCGCCTCGCGCTCCTTGCGGATGGTCTCGATCGCGACCTTGCCGCGCATCATCACGGAGCCGCGGCCGAGGTGATAGGCGGCGCGGATGCCCTGCCGTCCGAGGATGACGCCGCCGGTCGGGAAATCCGGTCCCGGCACGATGTTGATGAGCTCGTCGATGGTGAGCGTGGGGTTGTCGATCAGCGCGACGCAGGCGTCGATGACCTCGCCGAGATTGTGCGGCGGGATGTTGGTCGCCATGCCGACCGCAATGCCGCCGGCGCCGTTGACGAGGAGATTCGGGAACTTGGCCGGCAAGACCGACGGTTCGGTCTCGTTGTTGTCGTAGTTCGGCTGGAAGTCGACCGTGTCCTTGTCGATGTCGGCCAGCAGAGCCAGCGCCACCTTGGTCAATCGGGCTTCGGTATAACGATAGGCCGCCGGAGGATCGCCGTCGACCGAGCCGAAATTGCCCTGGCCGTCGATCAGCGGCACGCGCATGGAGAAGTCCTGCGCCATCCGGACCATGGCGTCGTAGATCGACTGGTCGCCATGCGGATGATATTTACCGATGACGTCACCGACCACGCGGGCGGACTTGACGTACTTCTTGTCCGGCGTGTGCCCCTGCTCGTTCATCGAGTACAGGATGCGGCGATGCACCGGCTTGAGACCGTCGCGGGCGTCAGGCAGCGCCCGCGCCACGATCACGCTCATGGCGTAGTCGAGATAGGACTTCTTCATCTCCTCGAAGATGGAGACGGGGCGAATATCCGAGGGTTGCGCCGGCTGGTCGCCGGGCTTGTCGTCGTCGTCAGCCAAGGGGAAATCCGGTGAGGTTTTATCTGGGAATCATATAGCGCATCGAGCCTCTGATAACCACCCTCGCGGCGATCTGGGAAGCGCTTTTTCCGCCTATTTTTCCAATAACTTAAGCCCTCGCGAGCAGTGTCTCGGTCAGCCCCCGCATCGACCTTGCAAAATTGCCGGTCACGCGTGGAAAACCGCGCGCCGAGCCTGCCCCATCAGCGCGTTTGCCAAGCCGCAATCCGAACTCAACCCAAACATGAAGCGGGCCCGGAAATCCCGAGCCCGTCCTGCCGATTAGCGGGATTTTCTGACACGAGATGAGAAGCGCCGCCCATCCGGCCGGCGCGTCCGCATCGAGACGCCGCGTTCTCAGAACGGTATCGCTCAGAACGGGATATCGTCGTCCATGTCGCTGTTGCGGCCACCGCCGCCGGCCGCTACAGGGCGCCGCGGCGCGCTGCTGACGGGACCGGAGGAGCCGAAATCGCCGCCCGGCTCGTCGCCGAAGCTGCCGCCTCCGCCGCCGCTACGACCGTCCAGCATCGTCAGGGTGGAGTTGAAGCCCTGCAGCACGACTTCGGTGGAGTACTTTTCGACGCCGCTCTGGTCGGTCCATTTGCGGGTCTGGAGCGCACCCTCGACGTAAATCTTGGCGCCCTTCTTCAGATATTGTTCGGCGACCTTGCAGAGCCCTTCATTGAAGATCACGACGCGGTGCCACTCGGTCTTTTCCTTGCGCTCGCCAGTCGCCTTGTCGCGCCACGTCTCCGACGTGGCGACGCTCAGATTGGCGATCGGCCGCCCGTCCTGGGTGCGGCGGATTTCGGGATCCTTGCCGAGATTTCCAACCAGAATGACCTTGTTGACGCTTCCCGCCATCTCCGCTCTCCACTCCGAATGCCACTGAATTCAAGAAGGCCGGTCCGCTCCCCGCGTTCCGCCGTGCCCGTCGAGGCGACCCTATACGCTCGCCGAACGCTTGCGGCCGCCGATCCGTCCGTCACCCCTCCGGTTATCCCCACATATAGCATCGACCTCCAGTTCGTTCCAGATTTGTTCTTGGCGAATGACAGGACCGAATGTGTGGGATCGATCGCCAATGTGCTGTGAAAAGGCACGCGTCAAATGGACCTTTGTAGGTTCCTGGAAAGGAAGGAAGGCTTGCCCTCTACGGGAACAATAGGTCAGCAACTGCACCATTTTCAGGCCGCTGTGGCTTTCCAGTGACACAACTTGCGGCTTCAATGGTGTAAGTACGGCCTTAGTTGGGCAAGTGAGTCCGATGCCCTTCCCTATCGTGGAAGGCACAATCAGAAACTGGGACTGGGATTAGTTGAAAATGAAAAAGGTTTTGTTGGCTTCGGCCTGTTTGTTCGCTCTCGCTGCCCCGGCTTCGGCCGCTGATCTCGCGGCGCGCCCCTACACCAAGGCCCCGGTGGCCATGGCTTCGGTTTATAACTGGACCGGCTTCTACCTCGGTGTCGTCGGTGGCGGCGCCTGGGAAGATTCGAACAGCCCGCGGATGCAGGGCGGCTTCGTCGGCGGCACCGCCGGCTACAATTGGCAGACCGGCAATGTCGTGTTCGGCATCGAGGCCGATGGCGCCTGGGCTGACGTCAACGCGTCTGTGACTGGTCCAGTTGCCGTCCCCGGATTTGGCGTCGTCAGCACCACCTTCAGCTCGAAGACCGATGCGATGGGCACTGTGCGCGGCCGTATCGGCTACGCCGTCAACCAGGTGCTGTTCTACGGCACCGGTGGTTACGCCTGGATCGACAACAAGCTGAGCATCAGCGCGCTCGGCGTGACCGCTTCGGACAGCAAGTGGCACTCCGGCTGGACCGTCGGTGCGGGCGTCGAAGCGTTCTTCGCTCCGCAGTGGTCGGTCAAGGGCGAGTACCTCTATCGCAGCCTCGGCAGCGAGAACTACTTCTCGAGCCTCGGCGCTGCGCTGCCGTCCGGCACGCTCAACTTCCACACCGTGCAGGTCGGCGTGAACTATCACTTCGGGGGCCCGGTGGTCGCCAAGTACTGAGTTCAGTACTTAGCTCCAACGCCATCCGCGTTACGAAAGGCCGGCCTTGCGCCGGCCTTTTTGTTTGACCGGCCGCTCCTGCGCAGTTCCGCAAGGCCCTGCTCCTGCCAGATGCCGCCAGCGCGCCAACAATCGGTTGACGATTCGCAAGTCCCACTGGAAATCCGTCCTCGTTCTTCCTACGTTCGCTTACATACCCATCGGCGCCGATCCCGGTTCCGGGCGAAGCGCGCCTATTGCGTTGGCGCGATCGCGCGCTTTTGGATTCCCTGAGGACCACCAGGATGGATGAAGTGATCAAGGCGAAGCGCCAACAACAGAACGCGGGATCAAACCTGCGCGCAATTACGATCCGTGGCGCGCGCGAGCACAACCTCAAGAACGTCGACGTCGAGATTCCCCGCGACAAGCTGGTGGTGTTCACGGGGCTGTCGGGCTCCGGCAAGTCCTCGCTCGCGTTCGACACCATCTACGCCGAGGGCCAACGCCGCTACGTCGAATCGCTGTCGGCCTATGCCCGCCAGTTCCTGGAGATGATGCAGAAGCCTGATGTCGACCAGATCGACGGCCTGTCGCCGGCGATCTCGATCGAGCAGAAGACGACGTCCAAGAACCCGCGCTCCACCGTCGGCACCGTCACCGAAATCTACGACTATATGCGCCTGCTGTGGGCACGCGTTGGCGTGCCCTATTCGCCCGCCACCGGCCTGCCGATCGAGAGCCAGACCGTCTCGCAGATGGTCGATCGCGTGCTGGCGCTGCCCGAGGGCTCGCGGCTCTATCTGCTCGCGCCCGTCGTGCGCGGCCGCAAGGGCGAGTACCGCAAAGAACTCGCCGAATGGCTCAAGAAGGGCTTTCAGCGCGTCAAGATCGACGGCGCCTTCCACGAGCTCGCGGAAGCCCCTGTTCTCGACAAGAAATTCCCGCACGACATCGACGTCGTGGTCGATCGCATCGTGGTGCGCGCCGACATCGGCCAGCGCCTCGCCGAAAGTTTCGAGACCGCGCTGAAGCTCGCCGAGGGTCTTGCCGTCATCGAATTCGCGGACGCGCCGGCTGCGGCAGCACCCGCGGAAGAGAAAGAGAAAAAGAAGACCGCAAAGATCCACGACAAGAGCGGACCCGAGCGCATGCTGTTCTCGGAAAAGTTCGCATGCCCGGTGTCCGGCTTCACCATCCCCGAGATCGAGCCGCGACTGTTCTCGTTCAACAATCCCTATGGCGCCTGCCCCGCGTGCGGCGGCCTCGGCGTCGAGCAGCATGTCGACGAAGACCTCGTCATCCCCGACAAGGAGCTCGCCATCGGCAAGGGCGCGATCGCGCCCTGGGCTAAATCCTCGTCGCCCTATTACATCCAGACGCTGACTGCGCTCGGCAAGCACTACAAGTTCACGCTGACCACCAAATGGAAGGATCTGCCCAAGAAGACGCAGAACGCGATCCTGCATGGGTCCGGCGAGGACGAGATCAAGTTCTCCTACGAGGACGGCGTCCGCTCCTACGACACCAAAAAGCCGTTCGAAGGCGTCATCACCAACATCAACCGCCGCTATCGCGAGACCGAAAGCGAGTGGGCGCGCGAGGAGCTCGCGAAGTACTTCCACGACGTGCCCTGCGAGGCGTGCCACGGCTTTCGGCTCAAGCCCGAGGCGCTCTGCGTCAAGATCGGCGGCAAGCACATCGGCGATATCTCGGAGATGTCGGTGAAGGGCGCCGGCGCGTGGTTCGAGACCGTGCCGGAGGCGCTGAACACCCAGCAGAACGAGATCGCCGGCCGCATCCTCAAGGAGATCCGCGAGCGCCTCACCTTCCTGCTCGACGTCGGCCTCAACTATCTCACGCTCTCCCGCTCCTCCGGCACGCTCTCCGGCGGCGAAAGCCAGCGCATCCGCCTGGCCTCGCAGATCGGCTCGGGCCTGACAGGCGTGCTCTATGTGTTGGACGAGCCCTCGATCGGCTTGCACCAGCGCGACAACGCGCGCCTGCTCGACACCCTCAAGAGACTTCGTGACCTCGGCAACACCGTGATCGTGGTCGAGCACGACGAGGACGCAATCCTGCTCGCCGACCACGTGCTCGACATCGGCCCCGGCGCCGGCATGCATGGCGGCAACATCATCGCCGAAGGCACGCCCGCCGAGATCATGCGCAACCCCAACTCGCTGACCGGCAAATATCTCACCGGCGAGCTCGAGGTCGAGGTGCCGGAGCGGCGCCCGCCGAACCATCGCCGCACCATCAAGGTGGTCAACGCGCGCGGCAATAACCTCAAGAACGTCACTGCCGAAATTCCGCTCGGCCTGTTCACCTGCGTCACGGGCGTCTCCGGCGGCGGCAAGTCGACGCTGCTGATCGATACGCTGTACAAGGCGATCGCGCGCAAGCTGAACAACGCCAGCGAGGGCGCGGCTCCACACGACCGCATCGAGGGCCTCGAGCACATCGACAAGATCATCGACATCGACCAGTCGCCGATCGGCCGCACGCCACGTTCCAACCCCGCGACCTATACCGGCGCCTTCACGCCGATCCGCGAATGGTTCGCCGGCCTCCCCGAGTCGAAGGCGCGCGGCTACGAGCCCGGCCGCTTCTCCTTCAACGTCAAGGGCGGCCGCTGCGAAGCCTGCCAGGGCGACGGCGTCATCAAGATCGAGATGCACTTTCTGCCCGACGTCTACGTCACCTGCGACGTCTGCAAGGGCAAGCGCTACAACCGCGAGACCTTGGAAGTCCTGTTCAAGGGCAAGAGCATCGCCGACGTACTCGACATGACCGTCGAGGAAGCCGCCGAGTTCTTCAAGGCGGTCCCACGCGTGCGCGAGACGTTCCAGACGCTGCATCGCGTCGGCCTCGACTACATCCATGTCGGCCAGCAGGCCACGACGCTGTCCGGCGGCGAAGCCCAGCGCGTCAAACTGGCAAAAGAGCTGTCCAAGCGCGCCACCGGCCGCACCCTCTACATCCTGGACGAGCCGACCACCGGCCTGCATTTCCACGACGTCAAAAAGCTCCTGGAAGTGCTGCACGAGCTGGTCGCGCAGGGCAACACGGTCGTCGTCATCGAGCACAATCTCGAAGTCATCAAGACCGCCGACTGGGTCATCGACCTCGGCCCCGAAGGCGGCGACGGCGGCGGCGAGATCGTCGCCTGGGGCCCCCCGGAAGACATCGCGAAAGCGCCCCGGAGCTACACGGGCAAGTTCCTGGCCCCGGTGCTGGCAAAGGCGCGGAAGCCGAAGCGAAGGCGTGCGGCGAGCGAGGCGGCGGAGTAGGTTACGCAGCGGGAGCATGCCGACACATTGTCTGAGGGAGACTGAGTTTGCCTGCCGGACTTGTGCAAACCTATCGTGCGTTCGCCCACAATAATGCTTGGGCGAACCATCGGCTGCTCACTGCTTGCGCCGCGCTGTCTCAGGCTGACTTCGAAGCCGCACGAACCGGCTTCTTTCCAAGCTTGCAGCGCACGCTCAACCACATCCATGTCATTGACCTCTTCTATGTCGATGCGCTGGAGGGCGGATGGCTGGGACCGGCGGCTTGGAAGAACCAGGTGCCGCACCTTTCACTTGCCGCGCTGAAGCCCGCGCAATCCGCGATCGACAAGCGCTTGATTGCTGTCTGCGATGCGCTGACGCCCGAGCTTCTCGACGGTCTCGTGCGGATCAATCGCGACACCCGCGTGCAGATCGAACGTCGCGACCGGCTGCTCATGCATCTGTTCCAGCATCAAATTCACCATCGCGGACAGGCGCATGCCATGCTGTCCGAAACGCACGTTGGCCCGCCTCAGCTGGACGAGTTCTTCGCCGAAGGAGAGGCGCCGCTCAGGGCTTCCGAATTCGACCAACTGGGATGGACCGAAGCAACCGTGTGGAAAGCCTAGCGGTGTAGCCTCGCCTCCATGCCCTACTCCCTCGCCATCTTCGACCTCGACGGCACGCTGGCCGACAGCTTTCCGTGGTTCCTGCGCACCATCAACGACGTCGCCGATCGATTCGGCTTCCGCCGCGTCGCGGATGAGGATGTCGAGGGGCTGCGGCATGCTTCGTCGCGCGAGATCCTCAGGTGGCTTGAGGTGCCCTTGTGGAAGCTGCCGGCGATCGCCCGGCATGCGCGGCGGCTGAAGGCTGAGGCTGCGGCGGAGATTTCGCTGTTTGCGGGCGTCGAGGCGATGCTGCGGACGCTGACGGAGAACGGCGTGCAGCTCGCGCTGGTGACCTCGGACAGCGAAGCCAATGCGCGCGAGAAGCTCGGCGATTGCGCGGCGCTGTTCGCGCATTTCGACTGCGCGGCCTCGCTGTTCGGCAAACCGTCGAAATTCCGACGGGTCATGCGGCGTGCCGGCGTGGAGCCGGGCAAGGTCATCGCGATCGGCGACGAGGTGCGCGACATCGAGGCGGCGCGGGCCGTGGGGATCGCCTGCGGTGCGGTGGCCTGGGGTTATACGGCGCCGGCGGCGCTGCGGGCGCTGGCGCCGGATCATATGTTTGAGCAGATGGATGAGATTGCGCGCACAGTGCGCCCGGCGTCGTAGCCCGGATGGAGCAACGCGCAATCCGGGAAAGTGTCCCCGCATTCCGCTTCGCTCCATGCGGGCTACACGCCCCTACTCCGTCCTGCGCAAGAACGCCCCGAACGCGCGCGGGCCGTCGCCGGTCTTGACTTCGCCGATCACTTTCATCTCGGCCGCGTCGATGATGCTGAGTGTATTGCTCTCCCAGCAGGCGACGATGACGCGTTTGCCGTCCGCGGTCGCGGCGATGCCTTCGGGGTAGTCGCCGACATTGATCCGCTTGATCGGCTTCAGCGTCGCCAGGTCGAACACGCTGACAGTGCCGCCATACTGGTCCGTGACGAAGCCGCGGCCCTGCGCCAGCGCCACGGCATAGGGACGCATGCCGACCGGTACGCGGCCGGTCTCGGACCCGGCGCCGATGTCGATCACCGAGACATCGTTGGAGCCGACATTGGCGGTGTAGGCGCGTTTGCCCTCGGCATCGACGGTGACGCCGAACGGACGCGTTCCAACCTTGATGGTCGCCCTGCGCTGGCGCGTCGCGGTGTCCGCCACCGAGACGCTATCATCGTCGCGATCGGCCGAGAGCAGCAGCTTGCCATCCGGCGTCACTGCGAGCCCCGACGGCGAGGCGCCGACCGCGATGCTGGCTGTGACGCTGCGGCTCGCCGCGTCGATCACCCGCACGGCCGCCGCGTACCAGTCCGCGACGTAGACGGTGCGGCCGTCCGGCGCGACGGCAATGCCAAGCGGTCCGCCGCCGACCTCGATCCGCCCCACAAGCTGCCGCGTTGCCGCGTCCACCACCGTCACGGCCTTGGCATCCGGGCTCGTGACATAGGCAAAGCGCCCGTCCGCGCTGACGGCGACGCCGGCGGGTTTGCCGCCGATCGGGATCGTCGCGACGCTGCGCGCCGTGGCGAGGTCCACGACCATCAGATCGTCGCTGAGCTGGTTGGTGACGAAAGCCTCTTCGGCGGACACATGGGCAATGCCGGCAAGGCAAAGGCTGGCGGCGGCCGCCGCCAGGACCAGCGCCCGCACCGTCAGCTTCCGCTCTCGATCTTCTTCTTCAGTGCCTCGAGGCCGGCCTGATACAGCCCCTTCACTGCCTTGACCGCGGCTTCGTCACTCAGCTCCGGCGGCGGGTCGTTGTTGGGAAAGCCGCGGTAGAACGCGCCGGCCCATTCCAGCGTCGAGCCCTTGCCGTCGGCACTCGGCGTCACCGTCAGCGTCGAGGAATAATTGGTCACCGGCAGCACCTTCACGTCCACATTGGTGATCCGGTAGGAATAGCTCATCGCGGCGGCGTCGAACTTGTAGAGCTCCTCGTCGACGGTCGCGCCTCCCGTCAGCGTCAGCTTCCGCGTCGCGCCGATCTCGTTGCCCTTCTCGCCCTCGGTCTTGGTAACAGGCGGCAGCCAGCTCATGTCCTGGAAATTGCCGATTGCGGCCCACACCTTGGCCGGGGCAGCGTTGATCTCGATGGATTCGCGCACCTTCTGCCGGGTCGGCCCGTGGGCCCAGGCCGATGTCAAAGCCACCGCGCCCGCGGCAGTGAGCACCGCGGCCAGGACCGTGCGCCGTCCAATCGTCACCCTCATCTCGTTTCCTCATGCGTCTCATTGATCATGCGCGACTTGAAGCGCGCTGGGATCATGGTAGCGCATTTTGCGGCCGAGGGGAGACCCGTTCGTGGCCGCGTTGCGGCGGGCGTCCGGGCGCCCCACAACCCCTTGCCGCCCGGCGGGCAAAACACCCAAGCAGAGGGTCAATCACGGCTCGCAAAAATATTTCTCGTTATCCGTATTTCGGTTTATCGTATAGACGACCATCCCAACCCGGCCGAGGGGCGGATCGCGATCGTCACGAACGCGGGATGGGACGTGGTGGACGCAGGCGGCGTCGGCGCGAAGGGCTTTGCAGGGCGGGAAACCGTGAGCGATGGCGTCGCGCACACGACCGGTGCAGCCTGCGTACGGCAAAATCGTGTGGTCCTAGCGCCCGGGGTCTGTGCGCCAAGTCTTGCGGTGATGTGGCGGCCCGACCGGGCGCGCGCATCAGCCATCCGCAAGGCGGCGGGGGCAATAGTGCATCGCTCCCCGGGGAGAGCGCGACATAAGCCGTCAAACCACTGCGCAGGGAAGGCCGTGTGTTGGGCTTCACCTGTATGCCGCTGTGCAGCCTCTTGTAGCGCAACCTTCGCACAGTGGACCGTGGGTGCCAGCCGGCACCCGGCCTTCCCTGCGCCCTCGGCATTTTGGGGGCGACCGTACTGGCAAAGCTCGGGCGCGATGTGCCGCGAGGAGGCGAAGATGTGTTTACGATTCAGAAGCGAGTTGGTGGAGAACAACGAACGCTTCTCGCGCCGTCATTGCGAGCACAGCGAAGCAATCCAGAGTACCTCCGCGGAGAGACTCTGGATTGCTTCGTCGCAAGCGCTCCTCGCAATGACGACCGAGACAGTGAGTGGCTGTCGCGTCCCTCGCTCACTCCCCCAGCGTCGCCTCCACGAACCCGCGCGGGTCGTCATAGAACTCCCGCATCACCCGGTAATGATCGGTCTGCTCCACCGTCGTCGGCTCCAGGCCGTATTTCCCGAGCCGGAGCAGCTGTGCGTTGGGATAGGCCATCAGCATCGGCGAATGGGTTGCCATGATGACCTGGCAGATGCGGGACTCCTCCATGCATCTCAGCAGCTTCAGAAATTCGATCTGGCGCGCAGGCGACAACGCCGATTCAGGCTCGTCGAAGATGAAAATGCCCTGGCGCTGGCAGCGCTCCTCGAAGAAGCGCAGGAATCCTTCGCCGTGGGAATGCGACAGGAAATCGGGGCCGACCTGCCCGGCATCACGTGCGGCCTTGTCGAGATATCGCGCCACCGAGAAAAAGCTCTCGGCGCGAAAAAACCAGCCATTGGTAATCTTCGGCAGCCAGCTTGCGCGCAGCGCCCTGGAGAGTTGGCCGCCCATCGTCTCCCTCGCTTCGGAGTGATCGACGGGCATATAACCCTTCCCGCCACCCGCATCGTCGTAGCCGGCGAGCGCGGCAATCCCCTCGAGGATCGTCGACTTCCCGGTGCCGTTCTCGCCGACGACGATCGTGATGCCGGCGTCGAAGTTGAGCTCGAAATCGTCCGGAAAGATGGGTAGGCAAAACGGATAGACTTCGCGATCGTGGACCTGCAACGGGTCGAGCCAGATCCGCTTCAGATAAGGCGCCGGCAGGTTGATCGTTCGACCACGTCTTCGGCTCATGCCCGGCCCTCAACCCTTCCCACCGATCTCTTAACCTGAACATATCAGGAACGAAACCCTCGCGAAAGCTGCATCTGAGAAACAGATGGAAACAAACGGCACAAACCCGATATGCGCCACTTGGACGCAAATTATAACCTCAGATTGTGGGCCGAATTCATCCTTGGGATACGCAGCTGAGACAGTTTCCTGGCATGAGGCCAGCCCCCACCTCGCGACCCCGCAATGATTGACGGACGTCCGGGACTGTAAGAGCCGCGAGGAGTGCGCGATGGTATCAACGTATTTCAGTTACAGCTACATCGCGCGCAATCTCAAGCAGTCCCTGACGCGGGTCGAACAGCAACAGGACGTGGCGCGAGAGGCCGCCTACTACAAAGCCCACATCGGCAAGGTGAAGTCCGTCGACGACTTCATGAAAGACTATCGCCTTTATCACTATGCAACGAAGGCATATGGCCTGGAAGACATGGCCTACGCCAAGGCCTTCATGAAAAAGGTGCTGGAGAGCGACCTCTCCGACGCAAACAGCTTTGTCAACAAGCTGGTCGACAAGCGTTACCGCGAGTTCGCCGCGGCATTTTCCTTCAATGGCAGCGCCACGCCGGTTGCGCAATCGGAGAACCAGACGGATGAGATGATCGGTCTGTATACGGCGACCAGGAAGAGCCAGGTCGATGCACTTACCGGCGACTCGAATTACTACAGCGCCGAAATCGGCAACATCAGCAGTGCAGACCAGTTCCTGAACAACGACCGTCTTCGCAACTATGTCTATTCGGCGTACGGGATCGATCAAGGCAAGTGGTCGCGTGACACGATAAGTCAGGTCTTGCGCAGCGATCCATCCGATCCCAACAGCTACGTCAACACCACTTTCGCCTCTCAGCTGAGTGGCCTCAACGCCGACCTTGCTCAGGCCCGATCGGATGTCACCGCAGCCAATTCAAGGATCGCCGACTACACCGCCCAACTCTCGCAACCGGGCGCGAACGTGACCCAGTTGAACGTCCAGATCCTGGTCGAAAAGTATCACCTGGAGTCATATGCGAACAGCATTTCCAGCCTCAGCGACCAGATAGGGACGATCGGCGGGTTTGTGGACCTCGCCGGCGCGTTCGAGTTTTCCTCCGACGGGTCGCTTCCGTCAGGCGTATCCGCGCAGAGTGCTGCAAACGTCACGATCACGAAACAGAGGTTCGACGACAGCAAGTCCGACGTCTATTCGGCGGCGAGCCCGTTGAACGAAGCTTTTGCGATCAGGCAATTCAGAACAGCCATCCTCAAGATCAATTCAGTCCAGGCGTTCGTATCGACACCAGGCGTGTATGATTTTGCGCTGGGAGCCGTCGGCCTCGATCCCGCAAACGTCTCGCCGGCGACTGTGACGGCCGTGCTCGAAAGCGATCTCAACGACCCCAACAGCTACGTCTATACCCTCAAGGACAATCGATATCTGGAGCTGGCACGCGCCTTCAACTTCGACGCAAAGGGCAATCTTACGACCCCCTTGGTGGCTCAGGACTCGGCTGAAGTCCTCCAGATCGCGAAGGACTATGTCGTTGCAGCGGTGAAGAGCGCAAGCACGGCAACTCCCCAGCAGCAGGCGGCAGTTCGGGCACAGGCCACGAAGGATGCGTCGGAATATCAGCAAGCCATCACCGGGATCGACAGTGTTTCCGATCTTCTCGCAAACAGGCCGATGGTTGATTTCATCCTCCTGGCAAAGGGCTTGGACCCCAGGAAGGTCAGCACGGAATTTCTCAAGAAGATCTTCAGCTCCGACCTGAACAATCCAAAGAGCTTCGCGAACACCGAGAACGATCCTCGCTTTGCCGAAATCGTCGCGTCGTTCAATTTCGACAGCAAGGGCAACGTCGCGCGCCTTCCGATGATGGGGCCGCAGAAGCGGGATCAGTTTCGGGAAACACAGGCGAATTATGTCGAGCAAAGCCTGGAGCAGCAGCAAGGGGATGCGAATCCCGGCGTGCGCCTGGCGATCTATTTCCAGCGGAAGGCGGGGGACATCACGTCCGCGTACGACATCCTTGCCGACAAGGCGCTTTCGGAGGTGTTCAGGACCACCTTCGATCTGCCTGACTCGATGGCGGCGATGCCGATCGATCAGCAGGCCAAGTTCGTGGACAGATTCATGAAGATCAAGGACCTGTCCGATCCCGCGAAGGTTACAAAGCTGCTGAACCGTTTCTCCGCCATGTATGACATCAGAAACAGCCAGAGCACCGGGCAGGGTCAATCCCCCCTGCTCAACCTGTTCCAGGGATCCGGTTCGGGGATCAGTGACTCCACATACTTGGCCATTGCCAAGCTACGCACCCACTGATGATCGCTCTTCGGGGCTAGCCCAACACCTCGAGCACCAGCTCCATGGTCATCAGCACGGGATTGTCGCCACGGATCAGACGTCCCTCCGCCATGCCGCCGGTGTAGTCGATCAGCGCGACGTCGAGTGCGGCTTCGAGGGCGCCGGAGGGACCGGCCGCAATCGTGCCGGCGGTTACTGCAAGCTCGGTCGCGAAGGGCTCGGTCACACCGCCATGAGTAAATCGGGCGCCGATGGTCGAACCAACACCGCCATGAATCTTCCCGCTCGCGATACCCTGCGCGCGGCAGAAGTCTTCGAGACAGCCGGCAAAATCCTGATTGGGGCGCAGCCGCAGCGCGAAAGCGCGGCTGGTCGTGCGCGCGCCGGTGCGCGCAGCCGCCACTGGCCCGAACAGCTTGAAGTTGGTCTCGGGATCGAACTCGGCGCTAAACATCGCACCATCGATGCCGAAGGCCTCGACCTCGAACGGCTCGGCGACATCGGTCTCGTCCGGCAGCATGTGGCCGCCACTGGCGCGGCCATCGGCCTCCGTCCACAGCCCATGGCAATGAAAGAACGGCGCGCCGTCGCGCATGCCCAGCGTCATGCTGCCGAGCCTGGTGCGCGTCACGCCGCTTGGCCGGAATGTGTCGCTGTAGAACGCGGCGTTCTCGCTGGTCTTCGACAGCGCCGGCATGACATAGCCGAACGGCCTGAGCGCGCCGCGCCCGAAGCAGAGCACACCGCCGGCAAATCCCTCCGCGGCAAAACCGCGGCGCGCCCCCTCCAGCAGCGGCAGTCCTGCTTGAAGCGTGAAGGAGAAAGCGCGTCCCCTCGCCTCCACCCATTGGATGCGTTCGGCGACCGGCGCGCCGGGCTGCTTGATGCTGCGCATGACCTTCGCTCAGCCCACTCGTGTCTTATCGAGATCGAGCAGCCCGCGTGCCTCGAGCTCGTCGCGAACCATCCGTTTGGGAATCTTGCCGTAGCCGGATTTCGGCAAGGCCTCCCAGAAGAAGAACCGCTTCGGCATCTTGTAGCGCGGCACTTTGGGCGACAGGAACGCCGCCATCTCCGCTTCGCTCACCGGCTTCGCGCCTTCGCGGGCGACGCAGACGGCAACGCCGACCTCGCCCCAGGTCGCATCGGGCACGCCGAGCACCGCGACCTCGCCGACGCAAGGATGGGTCAGGATTTTCTCCTCGATTTCGCGCGGATAGATGTTGGAGCCGCCGGAGATGTACATGTCGGAGGCTCGTCCGGTGATGTAGACGAACCCCTCCTCGTCCATGTGGCCGAGATCGCCGGTGCGGAACCAGCCGTTGCGGAACGCCTTCGCGTTGGCATCGGGATTGTCGTAGTAGCCGGCAAGCACCGCGGGGCCGATTACGCAGATCTCGCCGCTCTGGTTGGCGCCGAGTTCGCGGCCCTCGTCGTCCTGGATCGAAACCTGCATGCCGGTACGCTCGAAGCCACAGGTGCCGATCTTCGCGTGCGGCCCGTCCTCGGGATCATGCAGCGCCGCCGGCAGCACCGTGATGTTGCCGGTCACCTCGCCGAGGCCGAAATACTGCACGATGACCTTGCCGAGCTTCTTCAGCGCAGCCTTCTGGTCCTCGCGATACATCGGCGCACCCGCATAGATCACCTGGCGCAGCGAGGAATGATCGTATTTGTCGGCGGCGGGATGCTCGACCATCATCTTCAGAATGGTCGGCACCACGAAGAGATTGCTGACCCGATGCGCCTCGATCAGGCGGAACGCCTCGTCGATGTCGAATTTCTCCGTCGGCAACAGCACGGTGCACACGCCGCGCGCGGTCTGCACCAGCTGATGCACGCCGGCGCCATGCGACAGCGGCGCCACCACCAGCGAGGCATCCGCTTCGGTGACGCCGGGGGTGAGATCGGCGAGATGGTTGGTGACGACAAAACCCATCTGACCGTGGGTGAGCACCGCAGCCTTGGAGCGGCCGGTGGTTCCCGATGTGAAGAAGAACCAGCAGGGATCGTCGTGCTCGACCGCGACGTTCTCGACCACCGTGCCTGCGCGCAAAGCGACGGCATCCGCAATCGACGTCTCGGCAAATGGCGCCCGACCGTCGATGCTCCAGGTGAATTCCAGCTCTCCATCCTTCACCGCCGCCGCGTGCTCGGGAAAATCGACGTGGCACAGAAACGCCTTCGCGCCGGAAGCCTCCGCGAGATAGGCGACCTCGTCCGGCATCAGGCGGAAATTGGTCGGCACCCAGACGGCGCCGAGCCGAAACGCGGCGAACATCGAGAAGAACATCTCGTCGCCGTTCTTGGAATGGACGAGGATGCGGTCGCCCTTGGCGATGCCGCGGGCCGCGAGCGCTGCGGCCAGCGCCGAGACCTGCGCGTCGATCTCGCGCCAGGTCCAGGATCTGTCGCCCCAGACGAAACCGGGACGCGCTCCATGCCGCCGCGCATTCTGGGTCAGCATGTGAGCGAGATTCATGACGCGGCGGGACATGCGCAGGGGCTGCATCGGGTTTCCTCTTCGGCGGCGGACGGCACACGAACCGCCCGCTCATTGCAGCCCATTTATCGCCATCGCCAGTACCCCTGCAAGGCTGCCGGGCGCAGTGCAGCCCATCCAACCGTTCAGGAAATTTTAAACATGATCGGCGCAACCTTCGTCAGTTCTCGCGTAAAGAGTGCCGCATCATGGTCAAAGCGCCCGCCCTCCTCCTGCTATCGCTGGCGCTTGCCGGGTGTGCCGTGGGCCCACAAGCGCACTTCGCCTCCGATCCCGCCTTCAAGTCTACTCGCTATGCCTGGGACGGCGCCGGCGAGAATCCCAATCACCCGCGCGCTGCCTCGGAACCAGCACGGACCGCCCGATCCGAGCGCAACAGATCGCAAGCCGGGCTTCAGCCCTATTCAAAGGAATGGTGGCAGGCGCAGGACGGCATCGAGGCTGAACAGGACGCCAGGGTCAACCGTTCCCTCGTCATCTGTCAGGGATGCCTGCGCCCGCAGCCGCAGCCCGAGGATTCCAGGCTCGCCAAGGCGACCGATTGAAGCATCCGGACTATCAGGACCCGGAGAAAGTCCAGCCCCGTCGTCGCGAGCAGCGACCGAGAGCTACAACGCCCCGAGCTTCCGCAATGACTCCTGTGCGGTCTGCAGGCCCGGTTTCAATTCCAGCGCCTTCCTGAAATCGGCAATCGCGCCCTGTTTGTCGCCGAGCCGCAGCTTAGCCTGTCCGCGGTTGTTCCACGAGAACACGTCGGAGGGATCGTATTGCAGCGCCTTGTCGTAATCGGAAACGCCGCCCTTGCTGTCGCCCTGATAGAGCCGGATCATGCCGCGATTGCGCCAGCCCCGCGCGTCGGTCGGCGCAACACGGATCGCCGCACCATAATCGGCGGCGGCGCGATCGAGCTGCTCGCTGTCGCGATAGACGTTGCCGCGGTCGATATAGGCGAGCACATCGGGCGCGAGCTTGATCCGCGTCGTGTAGTCGGCGATGGCGTGCGCCATGTCGTGCCTGCGGTAATACACCAACGCACGATTGGCGTAGGCCATGGCGTATTTGGGATCGCGCTTGATCGCGGCATCAAAGTCGGCGAACGCACCGTCGAGATCGCCCTTGTTGAAACGCGACTCGCCGCGATTGCCGTAGGCCAGCGCCAGCGAGGGATCGAGCTTGATGGCCAGGTCGTAATCGGCAATGGCGCGATCATAGTCGCGCTTGAAACCGTAGACACGGCCGCGATTGCTGTAGGCGCAGGCATAACCGGGGTCGAGCCTGACCGCCTCGTCGAGATCGGACAACGCCGCCTCGAGCTCGCGCTTCTCGGTGAGGCCATGACCGCGATTGCAATAAGCGCCGGCGAGCCGAGGTCCGCTCTCGCTGTTCGTTTCGATCACGGTCGAGCAAGCCTTGATCCGCTCGTCCGGCGTGCTGGTCAATCCGACGCAAGCCTCCCAGGCCGGACCGCCTGCCGCAGCCGGCGCCGGCGAGATCAGCGCGGCGAGCAGCGCCAGGAGGCTGAGCGGGACACGCATTTTCCGGATATCTCCCCTGCGGCAACCTCTCTTGGTCGCACCTTGGCAAGGGCCGGTTCAGGCGCCTAAATCAGAGGCAAGCAGCATGTCGGGAGGATTTTGCATGGCGCCATCGGTACGGGACAACAAGGACAGAAGCCGCTTCGAGCTCGATGTCGGCAGTGAAATCGCCTTCGCCAATTACCGGCTGACGCCGTCGGCGGTGATCATCACCCACACCGAGACGCCGCGCGCGCTGCGCGGCCGCGGCATCGGCTCCGAGCTGGTCAAGGGCGCGCTGGAATTGATCCGCCGCGACGGCAGGAAGGTGATCGCCGGTTGCGGCTTTGTCGTCGACTATCTCGACAGGCATCCGGAAGATGCGGATCTCGTCGCCTGAATGCAAAAGGGCCCGCGCGATCGCGGGCCCTTGGGTTACGACCGGCGATCTCGGTCAGTGCTTGATCTCCGGCGGCAGCTTGCCGCCGTTCGCGGCGAGCTTCGACATCACCTGCTTGTGCAGCCAGACGTTCATGCTCGCGGAATCGTTGGTGTCGCCGCTGTAGCCGAGCTCCTTGGCGAGGTCCTTACGCGCAGCGAGGCTGGAATCGATGTCGAGCGCCTTCATGAGGTCGACGATCGAGGTACGCCATTCCAGCTTTTCGCCCTTGTGCGCGGCGACCGCCGCGTCGACGATCGAGGCAACGTCCACCGCTGGCGCCGATCCGCTCGGCGCTGCCCCCGCGGGCGCGCTGCCCGATGGTGCGCTGCCTGCGGGCGCCGCGGAAGCTGGATGGCTACCGAAGATCGCGCCCATAATTTTCCCGAAAATGCTCATGTCTGCTCCCCGAAAAGGACCCGTGGAAGGGCCTTGAGTGGCCCTTATAGACCAAGTTGCGTCATTGCGCCCGCGAAGTTCCGCGAGCCAACACGCAGCATCAGCTTATCTGCGGCGAAATGACGACCGAATGACATCGTCGAGGTTGCGCTGCGGCATCGAATCTCACCCAAGCGTGAGGGACAGGACTCGCAAATGGGCGTACGCTTCACGTTCAGTTCGCGATGCCATCCAGAATCGCGTCTGGTTGAGATCGCGAAACTCAGAACAGCGGCCGCTCGCGCCGTTTGCTGGCGCCAGATGCGGCCGCATGGCAAGGGAGCTAGCGACCATGGCCACACTCTACCAGGGCAATGTCCCCACCATGGCCCAGACCGCCGAAGCGGCTGGACCGGTGATCCGAACCATCCAACTCTCCGATCTGAACGATGCGCTCAAGCGCGGCTGGGAAGATTTCAAGGCGGTGCCGAGCCACGCCATCATCCTCTGCGTGATCTATCCTGTGCTGGGCCTTGTGCTCGCCCGCGTGGTGATGGGCTATTCAGTGCTGCCGTTGTTGTTTCCGCTGGCCGCGGGCTTCGCGCTGATCGGCCCGTTCGCCGCTCTCGGTCTCTACGAGCTCTCCAGCCGGCGCGAGCGCTATGAAGAAGCCAGCGCCTGGGATGCCATGGAGGTGCTGCGTTCGCCCTCCTTCGGCGCTATGCTCGGCCTCGGCGCGCTGCTGCTGGCCCTGTTTGTGACCTGGGTTGCGACCGCGCAGGCGATCTACGTCGCCGCTTTCGGCTATGAAGGCGCGTCCGGGATCTCGGATTTTCTGACGCGCGTTCTCACGAGCCGGCAAGGCTGGTGGCTGATCGTGGTCGGCTGCGGCACCGGCTTCCTGTTCGCGCTTGCCGCGCTCTGCATCAGCGCCGTGTCGTTCCCGCTGATGCTCGACCGCCATGCCGGCGCGTTCGAGGCAATGGTGACGTCGCTGCGCGTCGTCGCGAAGAACCCGGTGCCGATGGCGGCCTGGGGCCTGATCGTGGCCGTCCTGCTGGCGCTGGGCACGATTCCCGCCTTCCTCGGCCTTGCCGTGGTGGTCCCCGTGCTCGGCCATGCCACCTGGCATCTCTACCGCAAGGTGATCGCGGCCGATCCGGGCGCGCGCCCGGTGCCGCCTCCACCGCATCGTCCACGCAAGCCGGCTGCCGATTTCCCCGCCAACCTCTTCCCCTGGCGCAATCGGACCGACGCCTGACGATATCGTGACGTGCGATCCTGCCCCGGTGCGGGCAGGATCGCGCACCGCCATGCGCCTTGCTTTGGCCGCGGTTTCCACCGAGATTGCGCCCGCCGTTCAGATCACTTCACGGAATTTATTTGCTCGAATGACCCCGACGATTTCTCGTCTCGCCCTCGCAGCCTTAGCCATCACCGCGTCCATCTTATCCGCTCAGCCAGCGCTTGCCGCTGTTGCCTGCGGTTCAGGCAATTTCGACGCGTGGCTTGCAGATTTCAAAACCGACGCCGCGGCCAAAGGCGTCTCGCAACAGGCCATTTCCGCCGGGCTCGCCGGTGTAACGCTCGATCAAAGCGTGCTCAACCGCGACCGCTCGCAGAAGGTCTTCACCCAGAGCTTCGAGGAGTTTTCCGGCCGCATGGTGCCGCCGCGCCTGACGCGCGGCTCCAACATGATGAAGCAATACGGCTCGGTGCTGTCGCGCATCGAGCAGACCTACGGCGTGCCTGGCGAGGTGCTGGTCGCGATCTGGGGTCTCGAGACCGATTTCGGCGTCAATACCGGTAAGTTCGCGACCATCCGCTCGCTGGCGACGCTGGCCTATGACTGTCGGCGCTCCGAGCAATTTCGCGCCGAGCTGTTGGATGCGCTCCGCATCGTCCAGCGCGGCGACCTCGCACCGGCCGACATGAAGGGCGCCTGGGCCGGCGAGCTCGGACAGACCCAGTTCATGCCGTCGTCATGGATGAAATACGCCGTCGATTTCGACGGCAATGGCAAGCGCGATCTCCTGCACAACGCCCCTGACGTGCTCGCCTCCACCGCGAACTATCTTGCCGGTTATGGCTGGCAGAAGGGTAAGGATTGGCAGCCGGGCAGTCCAAACTTCGCGGTGCTGCAGCAGTGGAACAAAAGCGAGGTCTACTCGAAGACCATCGCGTATTTCGCCACCCAGCTCGCGCGCGCCCCTTAGCAGCCCCTCGTCAAAACGCGGAAGGCCAATCGCCTGGCGACCGGCCCTCTCTGTGCGTTTTTACCCCTATTTGCCCATGGTGGCGTGCATCGCCTTGTTCAGATGCGCGCCGCACGCCCCCATTTTGCCGTTGAGCAGCGAGTCCTGCGCGGCTGCGATCTCCTTTTGCGCGACGAACTTGCCGTCACCATCGGCCATGTTCTCGATCGCGGTCTCGGTCTTCTCCAGATTGGCCGAGCTGCAGCCGCCGGCGGCGTGCTTGGCGGCTTGGGCCGGCGCGACGGCGAACGCGACAGCGGCAATTGCGATAACCCCGAGTAACTTCGTCATGACGTTACCTTCCTTCTCTTGTTCTTGGGCCAGAGCCAGCGACATTGCCGGATTCTGCGACATCACCTTCCTCCGGGCGCGGCAACTTGACGCAATGAATTCCCCGCGAGTATTGCGTGATGTTGCGCGCCACGCAGAGCCACATGCAAAATTTCTGATTTTCATTACACGTTTGTAATCAACGCCACACGTTCGGCGTGTGTTCACCGCGCCCGGGCGGCGGTTGGCGCTGACCAAGCGGAATGAATTCGTCCCTGTCTGGCCGCCGTTTGTCACGTCGATCCAGGTGAATCGCTGGCCGCAGTGGAAAGGTACCGCACAGGCTAGCGAGATGAACACAAATTCACTTTTTTCACTCTGTCCATCATGCGATTCGCGCATGCGAGACTTGGGTATAGGAGCTAGTCAATCAGCTTGCGAGGACCGGAAAGCAGCCTATTTGCCTCTGATGGAACCGGCTGAGCCAAGACAAATCCGTGAATTAACGGGCATTTTTAGCGCGATGTCCCCTGTTCCGCCTACCCTTTGGGCGGGAGTGCTTCCGGGTTAATCGTCCGTTACTAGTGCCATGCATTGAGCGCTTAGCTGCATCGCAACGTCGGAACTTTCGCACTGCACCACTCTCACCTATATTCATTTCAACGATGAGGCTCGGGCAAGAGCTGAATCGAACTACAGGAGACTACCAATGCTGCTCTCGCTCATCCGCATGATCCAGGCTTTCCGGGACTATCAGCGCAATGTTGCCGAGCTGTCCCAGCTCAGCGATCGCGAGCTGGCCGACATCGGCCTCGATCGCTCGGACATCCCGCGCGTTGCCGCCGGTCAGTATCAGGGCTGATATCGTTCAGCCCCAAACCGGACGAACCGATAGCGCCCGCCTCGTGCGGGCGTTGTCGCATCCGGAGGCAGAAAACTCGATCTCGGCGATTTCACTGATCGCCGAAAAGCGCTACCTGTCCGCCCCATGACAGGACTCCAATCAGATACCGTGCACGTGATCGGCGCAGGCCTTGCCGGCTCCGAAGCCGTCTGGCAGGTGGCCAAATCGGGCGTGCCCGTGGTGCTGCACGAGATGCGGCCGACCCGCATGACCGAGGCACACCGCACCGATGGGCTTGCCGAGCTTGTCTGCTCCAATTCGTTCCGCTCGGACGATGCCGCCAACAACGCCGTCGGCCTGCTGCACGCAGAGATGCGCCGCCTCGATTCGCTGATCATGCGCGCAGCCGACGCCAACCAGGTGCCCGCCGGCGGCGCGCTGGCGGTGGAC
Organism: Bradyrhizobium sp. Ken51; assembly: GCF_055807435.1. Lineage (NCBI taxonomy): Bacteria > Pseudomonadati > Pseudomonadota > Alphaproteobacteria > Hyphomicrobiales > Nitrobacteraceae > Bradyrhizobium > Bradyrhizobium sp. Ken51. The sequence continues at coordinate 197,917 of NZ_JBVVPB010000013.1, forward strand.
CGCGACGGCTTCTCAGCGGCCGTCACCAAGGCGCTGAACGATCATCCCCTGATCGAGATCGCCCGCGGCGAGGTCGCAGGCCTGCCGCCGGCCGAGTGGAGCAACGTCATCGTTGCGACCGGCCCCCTCACTTCGGCGCCGCTGGCCGACGCGATCAGAGAGTTGACCGACGAGAACGCCCTCGCCTTCTTCGACGCGATCGCGCCTATCGTGCACCGCGAATCCATCGACATGTCGGTGGCCTGGTTCCAGTCGCGCTACGACAAGGTCGGCCCCGGCGGCACCGGCGCCGACTACATCAACTGCCCGATGACAAAGGAGCAGTATGACGGCTTCGTCGCAGCGCTGGTCGCCGGCGAGAAGACCGAGTTCAAGGAATGGGAGACCAACACGCCCTATTTCGACGGCTGCCTGCCGATCGAGGTCATGGCGGAACGCGGCCCCGAGACTCTTCGCCACGGGCCGATGAAGCCGGTCGGCCTCACCAATCCGCACGACCCCACCACAAAGGCCTACGCGATCGTGCAGCTGCGCCAGGACAACAAGCTCGGCACGCTCTACAACATCGTCGGCTTCCAGACGAAACTGAAATACGGCGAGCAGCAACGCATCTTCCGCACCATCCCGGGGCTGGAGAAGGCGGAATTTGCTCGCCTCGGCGGCCTGCATCGCAACACCTTTCTCAACTCGCCAAAGCTGCTCGACGGCCAGTTGCGCCTGCGGGCGCAGCCGCGACTGCGCTTTGCCGGCCAGATGACGGGCTGCGAGGGCTATGTGGAATCCGCCAGCGTCGGCCTGATTGCCGGTCTCTATGCGGCAGCGGAGGTGCGCGGCGAGACGCTTGCGAGTCCGCCTGCTACGACTGCGCTCGGATCCCTGCTTGGCCACATCACCGGCGGCCATATCGAGACCATCGAGCCCGGCACGCGCTCGTTCCAGCCGATGAACATCAATTTCGGCCTGTTCCCGCCGCTCGCCAGCGCACCGACGAAGAAGCCCGACGGAAGCCGGCTGCGCGGGAACGAGAAGACGGTGGCCAAAAAGCAGGCGATGAGCGCGCTGGCGCTCGCCGATCTCGATCGCTGGATCGCCGATCACCTGCGCATTGCCGCCGCGGCGTGAGTTTTCGATGAACCTTCCCAAAGACGACGCCGCAACACTCTCGGCGCGCTGGACCGAGGGCGTGCTGCTCAAGCGCGACGTGTTCTCGACCGTCGAGCGTGGCCGATTCCGCGACGATGACGGCGAGGTCGACGCGGTGCTGCGCCGCCTCGACGAGGTGCCGTGGTGGTCATTCCTTTTGGCGCGCCATCTGTTCGCCCGCGAGAAGCATGCGCTGGCACTCGCCAAGGGACTCGATGTCGGCCCGGAGCTGCTGTGGGCCGGACGCCGCGCGCTGGTGCGCAGCTTCGTCGATGGTGTCGCACTGCATCTGGCGAAACCGCATGGCGACCTCGCCTATTTTCGCTCGGCGAAGGCCGCGCTGCGACGGCTGCGCCGCGCCGGCATCTGCCACAACGATCTTGCCAAGGAACAGAACTGGCTGGTCGGCCGCGACGGTCGCGCCTATGTGACGGACTTTCAGCTCGCGGCCTGCTTCGACCGTCGCGGCCGGCTTTATCGCATCCTCGCCTATGAAGATCTCCGGCATCTGCTCAAGCACAAGCGCTCCTACGCACCCGAGGCGCTAACGCCGCGCGAGCGCAAGATCCTGGCGAAGAAGTCGTTCGCCGCCAGCCTCTGGCTCGCCACCGGAAAGAAGGTCTATCGGGCAATCACCCGCGGCCTGTTCAACTTCACCGACCGTGAAGGCGGCGGCCGCCGCCTCGTCAACGACGCGCCGGTGCTGGCGGAACTGATCCGCAAGAACCCCGCCGTGCGCGACACCGCCATCGTCGCCTTTGCCGACCGCCGCTCCGGCGTCGGCCTCTATGCCTTCGTCGAAGCCGATCAGGCCGCGCTCGAAGGCCAATTGCGGAACGAGCTCACCGCCGCAAAGGGGCCGAAGCCCCCGGAACACATCCAGGTCGTGCACGCACTGCCGCGTAACCCGGACGGCAAGCCGCGCACGGAGATCCTGCAACTGGTCGCCATGAACCAGCTCGATCTGATCGAGCCCATGATGAAGAACGACCAGGACCGTGCTTTCCTCAAGGACATCCTGGAGCAGCGCAAGAACCTGCGCGACCGCTTCAATTTCGAAGCCGACCTGCCGGCGGGCTAGCGTGGATCACGCCTTGAAGCGTCCACATTGGCGATAGAGAAGCGATCCGATATTCGAGCTTGGCGGAGGGACTTGGCGGGGTCATGAGCACTCGGGGGACGATGATGCATCGTGTGGTTGGCGGCCTGATCGCCGGCCTTCTGCTGCTCGCCACCACGCCCGCAATGGCCGAGGCTCCGGCCGAGCTGATCTCCAGCTTCCGCCTCAAGCATGGTGAGGTCCGCGTCGTCCGCGATTCGACCCTCGACCGCATCGCCATGGACCAGGCGCGCGCGATGGCGACGAAGGACGACCTCAGTCACGACGCCCTCGGCCCGTTCAACCGCCGCGTCGCACCTGCCGGCGCAGGCCGCGCCGCCGAGAACATCGCCTACGGCTACGACAATTTCGAGAAGACCCTCGGACAGTGGATCGACTCGTCGGGACACCGCAAGAATCTGCTGCTGCACAACGCTTCCCGCGTCGGGATCGCGAGCGCGAAAAACGCCAGCGGGAAGCGCACCTATTGGGCGATGGTGATCGCCGGCGACTACGAGCCGAAGGGCAAAGGCAAAGGTAAGAAAGACGGGGAGCCTCTGGTAGCCGTGAAGCGCGAGGCCGCGCCCGCGAGCAAGCCGAAATCCAGCGGCTGCCACATCAAGCTGCTCGGCCTCTGCATCTGAGATCAAGCCCGGCCGTCTTGCCCGCATCTCTCGACCCGTTTAATCCATGCACGAGGATCGCGAGACGCGGAGGCATGGATGATGGATATCGACCGAATTCGTCGCGACACGCCGGCTGCCTCTCGGCTCGCCTATCTTCATAACGCGGGCGCGGCGCTGATGCCAGTGCCGGTGGTTGCGGCGATGAAGGAACACATCGACCTCGAGTGCGAGATCGGAGGCTATGCCGCCGCCGATCGGGAGTCGCGCCGACTCGAATCCGTTTACGGCTCGGTCGCCCGCCTGCTAAATGCCGCGCCTGATGAGATCGCGCTGATGGAGAACGCGACGGTTGCCTGGCAGATGGCTTTCTACGCGCTTCAGTTTCGCGAGGGCGATCGAATCCTGACCGCCGAGGCGGAGTACGCGGCCAACTATGTCGCCTTTCTTCAGGTCGCCAAGCGCACAGGCGTCGCGATCGACATCGTGCCGAGCGATGCCAGCGGCGAGCTCGATCTCGCCGCGCTCGAACGCATGATCGACGAGCGCGTGAAGCTGATTGCGATCACCTGGGTTCCGACCAATGGCGGGCTGGTCAATCCGGCTGCAGCCGTCGGCAAGATCGCGCGGGCGCACGGCATTCCTTATCTGCTCGACGCCTGCCAGGCAGTCGGACAGATGGCGGTCGACGTCGAGGCCATCGGCTGTGACATGCTGTCGGCGACCGGCCGCAAATTCCTCCGCGGCCCGCGCGGCACCGGCTTTCTCTACGTCCGCCGGGCGATGCTGCAGCAGCTCGAACCGCCAATGATCGATCACTTCGCCGCACCCTGGGTCTCGCGGGACGCTTATCGGCTGCGTGACGATGCGCGCCGTTTCGAGACCTGGGAGAACAACTACGCAGCCCGGCTTGGGCTAGGCGCGGCTCTCGATTATGCCCTCGATATCGGGATCGGCCCGATCGAGCGGCGTTGCCGCATTCTGGCGGACCGCCTTCGGGGTGGCCTTGCGTCGATTCGCGGCATCAGAATTCGCGACCTCGGACGCGCTCCGGGAGCCATCGTCAGCTTCACGGTGGAAGGCTACGGGGCGGAAGCGGTCGTCAGCGACGCGGCCGCGGCCGGCATCACGATCGGTGTCTCAGATCCGTCGAGCACACGCATCGATGCCGAAATTCGCTCGCTGCCACCGGTGGTGCGCGCCTCCCCGCATTACTACAATACGGAAGCCGAGATCGATCGACTGATCGCCCATTTGGCAGGTTTGACGCCGCGATAGCGGCGGGCGCGCAGAGCTCAGGTACAGCGCGCACTCAATCCGGATGCGCCAAGCTTCGCCATGACCTCGTCGAGATGGGCGCTGTCGCGGGTCTCGATCACCAATTGCAGCAACGTCGCCTTGGCCGGAAGATCCGAGAAAGTGCGCTGGTGCGAGACCTCGATGATGTTGGCGCCGGCCTCGGCCAGCAGTGCCGCGACCGCAGCCAGTTGGCCGGGCCTGTCGGGGATGTCGAGCGACAATTGGGTGAGCCGCCCCTCGCGCGCCAACTCGCGGGTCAGGACCGATGCGATCAGACGTGTGTCAATATTGCCGCCGCTCAGCACCAGCCCGACCTTCTGGCCGGCGAAACGGGACGGGTCGGACATGAGCGCGGCGAGGCCGGCGGCGCCGGCGCCTTCGACGACCGTCTTCTCGATCGAGATCAGAGTAGCGACCGCGCGCTCGAGCTCGGCTTCGTTCACCAGTGCGATATCGTCGACGAGGCGGCGGACGATTTCGGCCGTGATCTTGCCGGGCGTTTTCACCGCGATGCCTTCGGCGAGCGTGTCGCCGCGTGCCGGCAGATTGCCGTCGTGGATGGCGTTGTACATCGAGGGGTAGAGCCAGGCCTCGACGCCGAGGATCCGCAGCGACGGCTTGATCGATTTCGCGGCAATGGCGATCCCGCTGATCAGGCCACCGCCGCCGATCGGGACGACCAGCGTATCGAGCTCCGGCACTGCCTTGAGTATTTCCAACCCGACCGTGCCCTGCCCCGCGATGACGAGCGGATCGTCATAGGGATGGACGAAGATCATGCCGCGGGCGTCGCCGTGGCTGCGCGCAAACGCGGCCGCCTCCTCCAGCGTGGCGCCCGTCACCACCACCTCGGCACCGTGATGCCTGGTGTTTTCGACCTTCACCATGGGTGTGCCGACCGGCATGACGATGGTTGCGGGAATGCCGAGCCGCTTGGCGTGATAGGCGACGCCCTGCGCGTGGTTGCCCGCCGACATCGCGACCACGCCGCGCGCGCGCTCGTCCGGCGTCAGCGCCGTGAGGCGGTTGAGCGCGCCGCGCTCCTTGAACGAGGACGTGAACTGGAGGTTCTCGAATTTCAGCCAGATGTCGCAGCCGCAGATACTGCTCAGCGTGCGACTGAAGCTACAGGGCGTCTCGACGACCGCGCCGCGGATGGTCGCGGCGGCGGCATGAATGTCGCTCAGCGAAACCGGGAAGGCGCCGAGATCAGTGGCGATGCTTTGGGACAACTCAGCCATGGGACAGCATAGAGCATTTGGCAGTTTGAGGCGATAAGCCAACCGCTATTTGGTAAACTTTGGGGAACGCGAGGCCCGCCACAGCGTCCACAGCGTGCGCAGCCGCGACGATGGCTGCGGCGTAAAGGGATCGCGCCCTGGCTGCGACAGGCGCTCGAGGTCGGCCCGTACCTGGCTCAAAGGCAGAAACGCTGGCCGTGCCGACACCGGCACCTCGGGCAACAGCGACAAGGCCGTGGTCAAATGCTGCTTGGCCTCGCTCGCGAGCTGGTCCAGGACGGCGCGCAAATTCGGCGTCTCCTTGCCGGCGAACACGTCCTCCATGTTGCAATTGTGGCTGGTCAGCAGCTGCTGCGGCAGGAACAATTGCCGGTGCGCCGCATCACGCGGCAAGTTCGTGATGACTTGCGCGATGCCCTGAGCCAACCCGGCATGCCGCGCGAGATGCTCGGCTGGGTCTAGGGGTGACGCCATGATCCGCGCCGCGAGAGCGAACAACGCCGAGCAGGTCGCGGCCAGATAGCCTTCTAGAGCCGTCATGGTCGGCATTGGGTCGTTGTAGAGATCGAATTGATGCTCGTCGGCGAGCAGCGACAGCGGCTCGACCGGCAGGCCGAAATCACGGATTGCGCGGAGCAGCTCCGCCGCCACCGGATTGCCCTCGGCGCTGCCATGGACCTGGCCCGACAGCATGTCGGTCCACCATTGCAGGCGGATTTCACCGGGCAAGGGCTGGCTCACCTGGTCGCGGACGCGGACGATCTCGACATTGAAGGCATAGAGCGCCAGCAGCGCGCGGCGCTCGGCAGCGGGCGCGAACAGGGTCGCGGCATAGCGCGGAAAGTCGTGGCTGCGCACGAGGTCAGCACAGAACGCAGCAGAATCCGGCGGCGGCGCGGAGCCACTCATGGCACGGCGATCAGCGCGGCCGCGACGCGCCGCCGTTCGCCGATCATGATGTTGTAGGTACGCACGGCGGGACCGGTCTGCATCGTATCCAGAACCACCCTCGCCGCTTTGAGCGCCTGGCGCAGTTCCGCCGGCGGCAGCCAGACCCCGGTTCCGGTGCCGATCAGGAGCGTGTCGATGCTGTTGGCGGACTTGAAAACTCGATCCAGCGAATAGCGGTCGATTTTCGCGGGGTCCGTTATGTCCCAGGCCCAGATCGCGTCGGGCAGGCAAAGCAGTGATCCCCGATGCGACATGCCGGCAAAGGCAAAGCCGCCCTTGCCGTAAGCTTCGATCGGCGCCGAGCGTGGGAAATGCGGTGCGTTGGGATCGCCGGCCATGAGCTTCGTCCGAATGAGCTTACTGCCCTCGCAAACTCCTGCGAGGGCACGCAGTTCGGATCATGCCTTGCTTTTCTTCGCGGGCGTAGCGCTATCGACCGCATCCTCGCGATGCTCGCCGACGCCGAGGTAGATCAGGATCGGGGCCGCGATGAAGATCGAGGTGTAGGTACCGACCAGCACCACGCCGAACATCATCACCGCGGTGAAGCTGTGGATGGCATGGCCGCCGAACAGCAGCAGAGCCAGCAGCGCCAGCGTCACAGTGAAATGGGTGATGATCGAGCGCGACAGCGTCGAGTTGATCGATTCGTTGAGGAGCTGCGGCATCGGCATCTTCTTGTAGCGCCGTAGCATTTCACGGATACGGTCGTAGATAACGACCGTGTCGTTCAGCGAATAGCCCAAAATGGTCAGAAGCGCCGCGATGCTGGTCAGGTCGAAATCAACCTGGCTGATCGACATGAAGCCGATCGTCAGCACGATGTCGTGCACGTTGGCGATCATGGCGCCGAGCGCGAACTGCCACTCGAAGCGGAACCAGAGGTAGACCAGGATCGAGACGATCGCCAGCATCAGGCCGAGCATGCCGTACGCGAGCAATTCGCCCGATACGCGCGGTCCCACCACCTCGACGCGGCGATAGTCGACGGAATCGCCAAGCGCGGTGCGGACCTTCTGCACGGCCTCCTGCTGGGCGGCGTCGCCGCCCGGCTGCTCCGCGACGCGGATCAGGACATCGGCGGGACCACCGAATTGCTGCAACTGGACTTCGCCCAGACGCAAGCCATCCAACGTCGTACGCATCGCCGCGATATCAGCGGTGCCGGACTTGGCCTGCACCTCGAGCAGCGTGCCGCCGCGGAAGTCGATGCCGAAATTCAGGCCATGGGTGAAGAACAGCGTGATCGCGACGATCGACAACGCCGCCGAGATCGGGAAGCTGATGCGGCGGAACCGCGTGAAGTCGAAATGGGTATCGTCGGGGACGATGCGCAGCGACGGCAGCCAGCCGAATGCAGCAACCACGGTGAGAATGGCAATCAGGACGCCGAGCCCGATGAGAACGGTGTGATTCACGATCAGGCTCCTAGATCGGCACGCTCTGCGGCCGCTTCCACCGCACCCACCAGGCCACGATCAGCCGGGTCAGGGTGAAGGCGGTGAACACCGTGGTGATGATGCCGATTCCGAGCGTCACGGCGAAGCCGCGCACCGGACCGGTGCCGATGTAGAACAGCACCGCGGCGGCAATGAAGGTGGTGATGTTGGAATCGAGGATGGTCGCCAGCGCCCGCTTGAAACCGGCATCGATCGCCGAGATCGCGTTGCGGCCGCCACGCAATTCCTCGCGGATGCGCTCGTAGATCAGCACGTTGGAATCGACCGCGATGCCGACGGTGAGCACGATGCCGGCGATGCCGGGCAGCGTCAGCGTCGCGTTGAGCAGCGACAAGAGGCCGAAGATCATGGCGACGTTGATGGCCACCGCGATGTTGGCGAACACGCCGAACAGGCGGTAGGTCAAAAGCATGAAGATGATGACGAGGATCGAGCCGACGTAAGCCGCAAGCTCGCCCTTCTCGATGGAGTCCTGACCGAGGCCCGGACCGACGGTGCGTTCCTCGACCACCGTGAGCGGTGCCGGCAGCGCGCCGGCGCGCAGCAGGATCGCGAGATCGTTGGCCGATTGCACGGTGAAATTGCCGGAGATCTGGCCCTGTCCGCCGGTGATCGGTTCGCGGATCACGGGCGCCGAGATGACCTTGTTGTCGAGCACGATCGCGAAAGGCAGCCCGACGTTCTCTTGCGTGGCCTGCGAGAACTTGCGCGCACCCGACGTATTGAACTTGAAGCTCACGACGGGTTCACTGGTGCGCTGGTCAAAGCTCGCCTGGGCATCGGTCAGATCGCCGCCGGCGACCAGCACCTGCTTCTTGACCACATAGGGCGTGGGCGGCGGCGACGCGCTCATCAGAAGCTCGGATTCCGGCGGCAAACGTCCCTGCTGCGCCTGATCGGGCGGCACAGACGCATCAACCATGCGGAATTCCATCTTCGCGGTCTTGCCGAGCAATTCCTTCAGACGGGTCGGGTCCTGGAGGCCGGGGACCTGCACCAGGATGCGGTCGTTGCCCTGGCGCTGGATGACGGGCTCGACGGTACCGAGTTCGTTGACGCGGCGTTCGACGATCTGGATCGACTGCTCGATGGTCTTGCGCATGCGGTCGAGCATCGCGGCCTGCGGGATGGTAAGGCGGATCACGCCGCCGCCGGCGTCAGTCACCTCCAGGTCGCGCTGACCGCTGGATCCGACCAGTCCGCCCAGCGGCTGGGACAGCTCGCGCAGCTTGGCGAGCGCAGGCTGCAGGTCCGATTCCTTGGTGATCCGAACCTCGGCCGCGTCGTTGCGCACGGTGACGCCGCCGGTGAAGCCGATCTTGGCATCGCGCAGCGTCCGGCGAACGTCGTCGCGGACCTGGTCGAGCCTTTCCTTCTTCACATAGTTGCCGTCGACCTCGAGCAGCAGATAGGAGCCGCCTTGGAGATCGAGGCCGAGCACGAGCCGACGCTGCGCCCAGGCGGGCCAGGTCTTGACCTGCGCTTCGGGAAAGAAGTTCGGGACCGCGCAGAGGCACACGATCAGCGCCGTCAGGATAATCCCGAGCGCCTTCCACCGCGTGAAATACAACATCGACTGGACCTGTCAGATCAGGAGATTTGAGAGACTCGCGGAAGCACTCACTTCGACGCGGCGTCTTCCTTGGCGCTTTCCTTGGATTCCTTGGCCGGCTCGCCCTTGGCGCGCACGCCGGAGACCATCGAGCGCATCTGCCGCACGCGCACGCCATCGGCGATCTCGAATTCGATCTGGTCGTCGTCGACGACCTTGGTGACCTTGCCGACGAGACCGCCCGAGGTCACGACGGTGTCGCCGCGGCGGATGTTCTTCACGAGGTCGGCGTGGTCACGGACCTTCTTCTGCTGCGGACGCAGAATCAGGAAGTACATGATCACGAAGATCAGGGCGAACGGCAGCAGCGACATCAACATGCCGCTGGTGTCGCCGGCGCCCGCAGCCTGGGCATACGCAGGGGTAATCAGCATTCGGACGATCCTCGTGAGAACGGGGGAAAACCGGTCAGGCCCAAATGGCGACCGGTTCGGTCAAATTCGCGCGGACTATAGCGGCCATTGCCCCAATTGCAACGCTGCCAGACCGCCCTTTTAGCCACCTTGCGGCGCGCGCTCAGGCCCGATAAGGCTGCATTCTCAGGAACTTCGGACATGCCCCAAAAACCAAGCAAAAGTCCGGCCGGCAAAGGCCCCCAAACCCCTGCCACGAAGCCAGCCCGCGTCGCGGCAAAACGTCCCAAGGCGGCCCTCAAAGCGGCTTCCAAGACGATTTCCAAGACGACTTCGAAGGCTAACCAAAGCGTTTCCCAGGAGCGCATCGTTCGCGCGCTGGAGACGATTGCGGCGCACCTCTCCGCTCAAGGCAAGCCCGCCGTCGAACGCGAGTCGTTCAAGCAGTCGGATGCTTTCGTCTGGCATCCTGACGGCCGCCTTGCGGCGGTGCCGCGTGTCAGCCGCGTCGAACTGTTCCTGCTCAAGGGCGTCGACCGGATGCGCGACATCCTGATGGAGAACACCGAACGCTTCGCCAACGGATTGCCCGCCAACAACGCACTGCTCTGGGGCGCGCGCGGCATGGGCAAGTCGTCGCTGGTGAAAGCAGCGCATGCCAGCATCAACGCCGAGCGCAAACCGGCCGACAGACTGAAGCTGATCGAGATTCATCGCGAGGACATCGAGAGCCTGCCGGCCCTCATGGAGCAGCTTCGCGCCTCGTCCTTCCGCTTCATCGTGTTCTGCGACGATCTCTCCTTCGACGGCAACGATGCATCCTACAAATCGCTCAAGGCGGTGCTCGAAGGTGGCATCGAGGGTCGGCCGGAGAACGTCATCCTCTACGCCACCTCCAACCGCCGCCATCTGCTGGCGCGCGAGATGATCGAGAACGAGCGCTCGACCGCGATCAATCCCGGCGAAGCCGTCGAGGAGAAGGTCTCGCTGTCGGATCGCTTTGGCCTATGGCTCGGCTTCCACCGCTGCAGCCAGGACGAATATCTCGCCATGGTGCGGGGCTATTGCAGCCATTTCGGCGTCAAGGTCGACGATAACGCGCTGGAGCGCGAGGCACTCGAATGGTCAACGACGCGCGGCTCGCGCTCGGGCCGGGTCGCCTGGCAGTTCGTGCAGGAGCTTGCGGGACGGCTCGGCGTGAAGCTGGCGGCGACGTAGTCAGTCGGGAGCTTTCGCCCTGTACACCACTGTCATTCCCCCCGCGCAGGCGGGGAATCCAGTATTCCAGAGACGGTTTTGATCGATCGAGACGCTGCGGCGTACTGGGTCGCCCGGTCAAGCCGTGCGACGACACCGTGTTTGTTGCGATGGCGCGCCCGACTTCAGGCTCACGCCCCGTTCAGGAATTGAAGCGGGTCAACCGGGCTCGATCCCTTACGGATCTCGAAGTGGAGCTGCGGCGACGCCACCTCCCCGGATTGACCCGACTTGGCAATGACCTGACCGCGCTTGATGGTATCGCCGCGCTTCACCATCAGCTCACTCGCATGGGCATATGCGGTGACGTAGCCGTTGGAGTGCCGAACCAGGACGAGATTGCCATAACCTTTCAGCTCGTTGCCGGAATAGGCAACGACACCGTCTTCAGCCGCCTTGACCGGCGTACCCTCGGGCACCGCAAGATTGATGCCGTCGTTGGACTTGCCATTGGTCTTGGCGCCGTAGCTCGTGACCACCTTGCCACGCACCGGCCAGCGGAAAGTCGGCAACGCGCTGGTGGTCTCCGCAGCTTTCGCCGGAGCTTCCGCGGCCTTCTCCTCGACATTGGCCGTGGCCTGGGCCAGGCGCGCGCTTTGCACCGGCGCGACGGCCGCCATTTTGGTGGCGGGCGCAGGCGCGGCCGCAACGGGCTGCAGCGTTCCCGCGACGGGAGCGGCTCCGACCGGAGCCGCGGCAAGCGGTGCTGCGACAGCGGCGGTCTTGGCGCCGGGCACGGCCAGCCTGGTGCCGAGCTTGAGCTTTGCAGAGGGATCGAGGCGGTTGGCGCGGGCCAATTCGGCCGCCGAGATATGGTTCTTGCGGGCAATGCTGGCGAGCGTGTCGCCGTGGTTCACGAAGTGCGTGCTTGACGGCGCGGCAACGGCCGCAACCGGCCTCGCGGCAGGCGCCAGCGCGGGGGCAGCGGCGACGGGAGCCATGAGCGGCGCGGGCGCGGCGGCCGTAGCCGGGTGCGGGATGATCAGTTGCTGGCCGGGCGAGAGCGCGCGCGGCCCCTTGTAACCGTTGGCGGCGAGGATCGCCTGCGGCGTGACGCGATAGCGTTTGGCAAGCAGGTCGAGCGTATCGCTGGTGCCGACGATGATCTTGGTTCCACCGACCGGCTGGGCGGCTGCGACCGAGCGCGGCGGCACGGTGGCCGTGGTCTCGAGGTGCGGCTGCGCCGGGGGTGCGTAGGAGCCGACACCGCGGCCGCCTCCGGACACGCCGCCTGCGGCAACCGGATAGGATTGCGGCGCGGACACCGCCGGCGGCAAAGGCTGCGACTGATAATAACCGGGCTGCGTCTGCGGCCGCGAATATTGCGGCAATTCACGCTGCGGCGGCGGTGCCTGCTGCACCGAACCGGTCGATTCCTGCGCGAAGGGATTGGAGAAGTTCGACTGGGACATGCGCGACGACATGTCGGCGCTGCACCCTGCGAAGCTGAAGGAGATCAGCGCCAGCACCGCGACCTGCGGCACACGGCGCGAGTAAAGCAACTCGGCGGCAACGGACATGGTTACTCACTCGTACGCAACAGAACTGGTGTTTTAAGTAAACACGCGCCGAGTAAATAACGGCTTAACCCTCCCAATAAGATGTTGGCAGCACAGCCAATCCGGAATTCTACAGCTCCCGCGCCACGCCGGGCAGCGCCGGCACGAACCGGACCTCGACGAGTTCCTTGCGCTCGATCCCGGCTTCGGTCCGGCTCAGGCGGATCAGCGTCTGCACGCCCTGATGCGGGCCGACGGGCGCGATCAGGATGCCGCCCACCTCCAGCCGCTCGACCAGGTTGTCCGGGAGTTGCTCCATCGCGGCCGTGACGATGATGCGGTCGAACGGTCCGATATTGGGAGGCAGATTGAGTCCGTCGCCCAGCATCACCTCAACGTTATGATAGTTGAGCTTTTCAAGCCTGATACGTGCGGCATCCGCAAGCTTGCGGTAGCGCTCGACCGTCAACACCTGGCCAGCGAGCCGCGACAGCACCGCCGCCTGGTAGCCCGAGCCGGCGCCGATTTCGAGCACGCTGTGCTTCTTCTGAAGCTGGAGCTGCTCGGTCATGTAGGCGACGACGAAGGGCTGGCTGATGGTCTGCCCGCAGGCGATCGGCAGCGCACTGTCGCGATAGGCGCCGTCGCGATCGGCGTCGTCGACGAATTGATCGCGCGGCACCTCCTCCATGGCCCGCAAGACCGCCTGGTCGCTGATGCCCCGACGCCTCAGCGTGAGCTGAAACATCATCTTTTCCGGCGGGTGCTGATGGGAGGTCATTGCCTGCTTGCGCTGTCTTTTGGTGTCCGGGACGCCAACCTGGGCCGCGAGATTCTTGTTCCGGCTTAGGGAACCCATGATAGGCTTCGGATGGCGTAGTTGACCACAAATTGGCTTGCAACGGGCGAGCCGCGACGGCCATTTTCAGGCATCCGTTCGTCGAAACGCGCATTGCGTCGATTCATGTTATCTGCGAACGTTTTTGGCGATGGGCAAGGACTCGACCATGACTGCGACGGGGCTTACCGGCCGCTCTGTATTCCTCGTCGAAGACGAGGTGATGATCAGGATGATGGTCGCAGACATGCTCGAAGAGCTTGGCTACAAGATCGCGGCCGAGGCTGGCGACATCACCGAAGCCATGCGGCTCGCCCAGGCAACCGAGTTCGACATTGCCATTCTCGACGTCAACGTCAACGGCAAGGTCATCTCGCCGGTCGCCGATGTCATCAAGGCGAAGGGCTGCCCGTTCATCTTCGCCACCGGATACGGTTCCTCCGGCCTGCCCGAGCAGTACCGCGATCGGCCGGCGCTTCAGAAGCCGTTTCAGCTCGATGCCCTCGGCAAGACCATCGAAGCCGCGCTTCGCGGCGGCTAGGCTACTTCAGCGTCGCACTCAACGCCTCGGAAAACGCCTCGTTGGTCCGGTCGAGCCTGAGCGGCGTGACGGAGACGTAGCGTTCGCGGAGCGCCGCGAGATCGGTGCCATCGGCCGGCGTATCCATCATCGCGGTGCGCTCGAAGCCGATCCAGAAATAGGGATTTCCACGGCCGTCCCTGCGCTCGTCGATCTTGAGGAATCCGAGATTGCGCTTGCCCTGCCGGGTCACGCGGATGCCCAGCACATCCTCCGGCGCGCAGGCCGGGAAGTTGACGTTGATGACGGTGTCCTTTGGGATCCCGGCGGCGATCACCTTGCGCAGGATGTCGGGCCCGAATTTACGCGCGGTGTCCCACAGCGGCCGGTCGCGGGTCTCGACGCTGAATTCCTGCGACAGCGCGAACGACGGCAGCCCCAGGATGGTGCCTTCCAGCGCGCCGGCGATGGTGCCGGAATAGACCACGTCCTCGGCGACGTTGCGGCCCTTGTTGACGCCGGACAGCACGACATCGGGCAGCTTGGCGCCGAGGATGTGGCGCGCGCCCATGATGACGCAGTCGGTCGGCGTGCCGCGCACCGCGAAGTGCCGCGGACCGACCTCGCGCAGACGCAGCGGATCGTTCAGCGACAGCGAATGCGACACGCCGGACTGGTCGAGCTCAGGCGCGACCACCCAGACGTCACCGGACAATGCGCGCGCGATCTCCTCCAGGACCTTGAGGCCGGGGGCGTGGATGCCGTCGTCATTGGTGCAGAGAATGCGCATGGGAAAGGTCGATTCCTGAAGCGGGTCTCAGCCGTCTTATCCGGCCGGGGCCTATCAGGCAAACCGGCCGACCGGGACCGGACCCCCGTTGCCGGCTTGGCCGACTATCGGCGGACGCGCCATTGCGGCAGAAAGCGCGCCAGCCGGCCCTCCGCGTGCAATTTCATCGCCGGCACGACAGGGCTCACGATCGGTGCCTCGATGACGCCGAGCGCCTCCAGCTGTGCGACGAACGGGTCCGCCACCGGCGCCTGCGGAAAGCGCTCGCGTGCCAGCGTCAGTGCCTGGTCGAAATCCACGGCATTCACACCGGGCTTGGCCCGCCGGCTCTGGATCAGATCGTCGTCCCAGAGCCGCGTGATCTCGATGTCGAGCACGCCACGCAGCCGCTGATCGACGGCCTGGATGCCGGCACCCGTCACCGCCCATTGTCTGCCGACCCAGAAGATGTCGCGGTGCAAGGCCATGAACGATGGGTTCGCGTTGTCGGGTGGCCGGCAGGATAACCGGCCGCCCGATCTTCGCAACCAAACGTTTCTCCATTTCAGATGGGCAACGCGCCTAGTCGCGTGCGACCACCTTAAGCCCGCCCATATAGGGCTGGAGCACGCTGGGGACCGCAATCGAGCCGTCCTCCTGCTGATAGGTCTCCATCACGGCGATCAGCGCGCGGCCGAGCGCGGTGCCGGAGCCGTTGAGCGTGTGCACGAACCGCGGCTTGCCATCGGGGCCGCGCGAGCGCGCGTCCATCCGGCGGGCCTGGAAATCGCCACACACGGAGCAGCTCGAGATCTCGCGGAATGCCCCGCCGTCGCCCTGGCCCGGCATCCAGACCTCGATGTCATAGGTTTTTTGCGACGAAAAACCCATATCCCCGGTGCACAGCGTCATCACGCGGTAATGCAGGTCGAGCCGCCGCAGCACTTCCTCGGCACAGGCGAGCATGCGCTCGTGCTCGTCCTTGCTCGTCTCCGGCGTCGTGATCGAGACCAGTTCGACCTTGGTGAACTGGTGCTGCCGGATCATGCCTCGGGTGTCGCGCCCAGCGGCGCCCGCCTCCGCGCGAAAACATGGCGTCAGCGCGGTCAGCCGCATCGGCAGCTGCTTTTCGTCGAGGATGGATTCGCGGACGAGATTGGTGAGCGCCACCTCCGCGGTCGGAATGATCCCGAGACGCTCGGTCCGGAGCCGCTCATGGTCGGGCGCGGCTAGCAATTCGCCCTTGATCGCCCAGAACTGGTCGTCCTCGAACTTCGGCAATTGTCCGGTGCCAAACATGATCTCGTTGCGCACGAGCAGCGGCGGATTGATCTCGGTATAGCCGTGCTCGTCGACGTGTAGATTCAGCATGAACTGACCGAGAGCGCGTTCGAGCCGCGCCAGCCCCTTCTTCAGCACGACGAAGCGCGCACCGGAGAGCTTTGCCGCCGTCTCGAAGTCCATGTCACCGAGCGCGGCGCCCAGATCGTCATGGGGTTTTGGCGCGAACGCGTACTCGCGCTTCTTGCCAAAGACATGGCGCTGCACATTGCCGTGCTCGTCCACACCATCGGGCACCTCGGCGAGCGGCAGATTGGGGATCGCCGCCAGCTCCTTGGCTAGCTCGTCGTCGGCAGCCTTCGCGGTTGCCTCGAGCTCCGGCATCGTCGTCTTGAGCTCGGCGACCTCCGCCATCAGCATTGCCGCGCGCGCCTCGTCCTTGGCCTTCTTGGCATCGCCGATTTCCTTGGAGGCCGCATTGCGCCGCGCCTGCGCCTGCTCGGACGCCAGGATCGCCGCCCGCCGCGTCTCGTCGATCGCAAGCAGCGATGCCGACAACGGCTTCAGGCCGCGTCGGGCGAGGCCGGCGTCGAAGGCTTGCGGGTTGTCGCGGATCGATTTGATGTCGTGCATGGCCGTGGTCCTGGGGCTTGTTGCAACCCTGCAAATCCGGGATTTGCATTCATGCAAATGGCTGCTTCCCCTAGCACGGCTGTCATCGCCCGCGAAAGCGGGCGATCCAGTATTCCAGAGACATCACTGATTCCCCGATAGGCCGCGGCGTACTGGATTCCCCGCCTGCGCGGGGAATGACAGCGAGGGGTGTGCCCCTACTCCGCCGGATTAGCCGGCGTCGATACGTCGGTGCCGCTAGAGGCTTGCGAAGCTGCCGCCTTCTTCTCCACGATCCCCACCGCGATGATCGAGCCCTCGTAGAGCAAGAGCAAGGGGATCGCGAGCGAGCACTGGCTGAGAACGTCGGGCGGGGTCAGAACGGCCGCGATGACGAAGGCGATGACGATGAAATAGCGGCGCTTCTCGCGCAGCATTTTTGACGTGACGATGCCGATACGGCCGAGCAGCGTCAGGATCACCGGAAGCTGGAAGGCGATGCCGAAGGCGAAGATCAGCGACATCATCAGCGACAGATATTCGCCGACCTTGGGCAGCAGCTGAATCTGCGCGGTCTCGTCACTGCCGGCCTGCTGCATACCGAGCGAGAAGCGGACCAGCATCGGCAGCACGACGAAATAGACCAGTGCTGCGCCCAGCACGAAGAAGAACGGGGTCGCGACCAGATACGGCAGGAAGGCCTGCTTTTCGTGCTTGTAGAGGCCCGGAGCGACGAACTTGTAGATCTGCGTCGCGACGATCGGGAACGAGATGAAGCCGGCGCCGAACAGCGCGAGCTTGAGCTGAGTGATGAAATATTCCAGCAGCGCCGTGTAGATGAATTTCGAATTCTCGGGACCAGCGACCCACACGAACGGCCAGACCAGCACGTTGTAGATCTGCTTGGCGAAGAAGAAGCAGAAGATGAAGGCAATGCCGAATCCGAGCAGCGCTTTGATCAGCCGCGAACGCAGCTCGATCAAATGGTCCATCAGGGGAGCTTTGCTGGCCTCGATATCGGCGGCGCTCATGACGCTTTGGCGTCCTTGATGGCCTCGGCCGGCGCAGTGTCCTGGGTAACCGAACCTTGCGCGACCGAACCTTGCGCGACCTGCGCCTGCTCGACCTCACGCGTGATGGCGAGCGGCTCGTTCACGGCCGCATGTGCCTCGGCTTCCACGAAGGTCTCGGGCGTCGGCGCTTCCGGTGTGGTGGGCGTCGCCGGCAAGTCGCTTGAAGTCGCCGACGGTTCGATATCGGTGGTGCTCGAGGTCTCGGCCGGCTTGTCCAGCGCATCGACGCGGAGCGCGTCGCTGACGTCCTTCTGAAGCGAGGTCATCAGATTGTTGCCGGCAAAGCCGGAAGCCGCTTCCTTGACCTCGTCGAAGCTCTTCTTGAGGTCGGCCATCTCGGCTTCGCGCATCGCTTCCTGGAACTGGCCCTGGAATTCGGCGGCCATCTTGCGCGCCTTGCCCATCCACTGCCCGACCATGCGCAGCACGCCCGGCAGCTCTTTCGGGCCGATGGCGATCAGGGCCACGACCCCGATCAGGACCAGTTCACTCCACCCGATGTCGAACATGAGGTCTTCCGTTCACGCCAGCCGCAGCCGGCCCAATCCCTCGCGCGCAGGATCGGGTCCGCTACCCGCGTCTCGCGTGCTCTCTGGCTTAGACGGCCTTGCTGCCGACGTCGGACCGTGCCGCGGTTGGCGCGGCATTGTTGTGCTCGATGGACTTGGCCGGCTCGGGCTTGTCGGCGACCTTGTCGTCGTCCTGCATGCCCTTCTTGAACGCCTTGATGCCCTGCGCCACGTCGCCCATCAGATCCGAAATCTTGCCGCGACCGAACAGCAGCAGGACCACTGCGATCACCAGGACCCAGTGCCAAATGCTGAGTGAACCCATCCTGCAACCCTCCAAACGCGCATGGCCGGGGACCCGGCCGATCTTCACCGAAACCTAGGCTTGGCAGGTGTCAAAAACAAGGACCAAGGCAGCGCCAATTCGCTGTTGGCGCTACGTAATTTTGCTAGTGTTAACTGGTCGCAGGGGGCCCGTAATAGGCCGGGACATCAGTCTTCGCTGCCGCCCTGGCCGCCCTCATTGCCGCCTTCCGGCGGCGTCTCGGGCTCGACAGCAGGCGCCAACGCGAGATCAAGGTCCTCGCCCGGTTCCAACGGATCCTCGTCCTCACGCAAAGTCGGGTCATCCGACGGCGTCGGCACGCTGAATCCGGTCGGCAGGCGCGAATCCAGGAGCCCCGTGCCCTTCAGCTCCTCCAGACCCGGCAGATCGCCGAGCTGTTCCAGAGTGAACTGCGACAGGAAGTCCTCGGTGGTTCCGAAGGTCAAGGGACGGCCCGGCGTCTTGCGACGGCCACGCGGCTTGATCCAGCCGGTTTCCAGCAGCACGTCCAGGGTGCCCTTCGAGGTGATGACGCCGCGAATTTCCTCGATCTCGGCGCGCGTCACCGGCTGGTGATAGGCGATGATCGCCAGCACCTCGATTGCGGCGCGCGACAGGCGGCGGGTCTCGGTGCTCTCGCGGGTCATCAGCCAGGCGAGATCGCCCGCGGTGCGGAAGGTCCATTTGTTGGCGACCCGCACGAGATTCACGCCGCGCAGGGAATAGTCGGCCTGCAACTGCTCGAGCGCGGCCTTCACGTCCACGCCCTCGGGCATGCGCTTGGCCAGCGTCGCGGTATCCAGCGGTTCATTCGAAGCGAACAGCAGCGCTTCCAGCAGCCGCAATTCTTCGGGACGTGCCTGGGACTCGTTCTCCATCGGCTCGGCCTCTTCTACCCGCACTTCAGCCAGGCTTGCCATGGCAGATTCTCCTTGTTGCACTTAAGCGACCGGCGCATCGGGCGCAGGAGCTGCGTCCATGACCGGCTTGGGGCGCCCCTTCCGGAAATAGATGGGCGCAAACGCCTCTTTCTGATTCAGCTCGAGCTGACCTTCGCGCACCAGCTCGAGCGCAGCCGCGAAACTCGAGGCGAGCACCGTCGCGCGCTGCGTCGGATCGGCGACATGCTGAAGCAGAAAATCGTCGAGAACGCCCCAATCGTCTTGCTCGCTGATGCTGCCGACCAGCCGCTCCAGCGTGGCGCGCGCCTCGGCGAGCGACCACACCGTGCGCTTGGCCAGATGCACGCTCGCCAGCACGCGCGACTGGCGCTGCGCGGCATAGGCGGTGAGCAGGTCATAGAGCGTTGCGGTGTATTTCGGATGCTTGATCTCGGCGATCTGCTCGGGCTCACCGCGCGGAAAGATGTCGCGCAGCAATTGCTGCCGATTCATCAGCCGGTTGGCGGCTTCACGAATGGCCTCCAGCCGGCGCAGGCGGTTGGCGAGCGCCGTCGCCATCTGCTCGGCGCTGGGGCCTTCCGCACTCGGCGGCTCCGGCAGCAGCAGGCGCGATTTCAGGAAGGCGAGCCAGGCCGCCATCACGAGATAGTCGGCGGCAAGCTCCAGGCGGATCTTTCGCGCGGCTTCGATGAAGTGGAGATACTGGTCGGCGAGCGCCAGGATCGAGATCTTGGCGAGATCGACCTTCTGCTGCCGCGCCAGCGCGAGCAGCAGGTCGAGCGGACCTTCATAGCCCTCGACGTCCACCACCAAAGCCGGCTCACCCTCGGCGAGCTCTGCGGGCCGCCCGGTTTCAAACGATAGGATTTCTGCGGTCATGCCGATGCCGTGTTTGCCCGTGCGATCAATGCGTCCAGTTCGGCGCGTGCGGCCGCGCGATCGAACGGTTGCGGTCCTTTACGCGCCGCGAGCGCGGCGTTCGCGCGCTCCAGCGCCCTGCCCGCCAGTTCGGGTGTCTGGCCGGCGACCTCACGCATCTCTTCGATGTTGCCGTTGCAATGCAGGGCCATGTCGCAACCAGCCGCAAAAATCGCGCGGGTCCGCTCGGCGATATTGCCCGACAGCGCGTTCATCGACACGTCATCACTCATTAACAAACCCTGGAACCCGATTGTGCCGCGAATCACCTCAGCGATCATTGTCGCAGATGTCGTCGCCGGATGGGCGGGGTCGACCGCGCTAAACACAACATGTGCAGTCATGGCCATCGGCAAATCCGCCAACGGTTTGAATGCCGCGAAGTCGGTGCGATCGAGCTCGTCTCGCGATGTGTCGACCGTCGGCAGCTTGAAATGGGTATCGGCCGTCGCTCGGCCATGGCCGGGGATGTGCTTGAGAACCGGCAGCACGCCACCCTCTTCCAGGCCTTCGGTGACCGCGCGAGCGATCGCGGCGACCTTTCCCGGTTCGGTGCCGTAAGCCCTGTTCCCGATGACGGCGTCGGCGCCAGCCACCGGCACGTCAGCCAGCGGCAAGCAGTCCACGGTAATGCCGAGATCTGCGAGATCGGCCGCGATCAGCCGGGCGCTGAGGCGCGCCGCGGTCAGCCCGAGCGCCGAATCAATATCGTAGAGGCCTGCGAAAATTGCGCCCGGCGGATAGGCCGGCCAATGCGGCGGCCCCAGGCGCTGCACCCGTCCGCCTTCCTGGTCGATCAGGACAGGGGCATCAGGAAAGCCTGCGACCGCCCGCAATTCCGCAACGAGTGCAGCAACTTGAGCCGGCGTCTCGACGTTGCGCTTGAAGAGGATGAAGCCCCATGGGCGTTCGCTGCGGATAAACTCCCGCTCGGCGGCGGTTAGTTCCGTTCCGGAAACGCCGGTAATGAAGGCCCGCGTGCTCATACGGCCGATTAACCCTGACCCGCGAGAGGGTCAAGGAAACGGCCGTTAATTCCTCTGGACGAAGCAGGCAGACAGGCCAGCGGATTTCAAACTGTTGCAGGCCTGGTTCGCCTCTTCGAGCGAGCCGTAGGGCCCAGCGAAGGCGCGGTAGACGATTCCCTTGCCCTTGTCGGTCAGGTCGACCCGCTTGACCACCGGTGCGCGGGAGCCAAGCACGCTGCCGTACTTGCTCTGAAGCACCCGGTAGGAGGCGTGGGCGCTATCCTCGGTCTGCTGCGAGGAGACCTGCACGACGTAGCCGCCGCCACCGCTGCTCGGGGGCGCAATTTGCGTCGGATTGGTCGCAGCCATCCGCTGCGGCGGCTCCGCAGCCGGCGCCGATTGCGGCGACAGCGAGAGCGGCTGATTGGCGCTGGCATTGGCCGAGGTCGGCGGCGTGCGCGGTGCAGCCGGTGCCGCAACGGGCTTCGGGAGAGCTGCCGGCTTCGCGGCCGTGGCGGCTTGCGACGCCGTGGCATCGGTCTGATCGCCCTTCACGGCCACAGTCCTGATCGCGCGTGGCGAATTGTTCGGCAGCGTGCCGTTGCTCGGGATCGGCCCCGCACTCGACGCCGGGATGCTGGACGGCGACACGCTCGCGACCGGTGGCGGGTTCGCGTTCTGGTTCAGCGGAGGGAATACCACGCGGGGACCTCCCGCCTTGGCATTGACGTCGACAGGCGCCTCCTCGCGCGGCACGATCTTCTCGGTGCCATCACCGGTGACCATGCGGTCCGGCACCTTGGCCGAGGAGTCCGACGGCGCCGGCACGATTTTGGTCGGCGTGTTGTCGGCCTTGATGATCGGCGGCTCGCCGCTGCGGGGCGAGCCCACATAGGTCTTGTAGGCGAACGCAGCGCCGGTCCCGACCACGGCAAGCGCCAGGATCGCCGCGACCGTCATCATGCCGCCGCGCTGCTTCTTCGGCTCGTCGAGGTCGGCCTCGGGGTAGTCGCTCTGGAATGCGTAAGGATCGTCGGGATAGGCGGGATCGCGCTGATAGTCCTGCTCGCCCGCCTCCAGCCGTCCGTAGAGCGCATCGTCATAGCGCGCCGGATCGGGCTGCTGATAGGCCTGCTCCTGGTAAGCCTGGTCGTGCTGCTGGTAGGCCTGATCCTGATAGGCAGGAGCTTGATAGACAGGAGCTTGATAGGCCTGATCCGGATAGGCCTGCGGCTGACGAAAATCAGGTTCGGGCTCGGGCGCAGTCGGCTGGGCTGAATAACGATGCAGTGGATGAACCGGGTTTACGGAAGCGGGATAGGCAGGCTCAGATGGCGCCGTCTGCGGCTGCACATTGGCGCGCCGCATCCATGAGGGCGGTCCGGGCGGTGGCGCCTGCTCGGCATAATCCTGCTGGCCATCGTCCTGGCGGTAGTCGTCGTCCTGATAGCTCTGGGCGGGCGCAGGCGGTGCAGGCGGCTGCGCACCCGGCCGCCCTTGCGCTGCGAACGGATCGGTCTGCCCGATCAGGCGGGCAAGTTCGGCCAAGGGATCGCCGCCCCCATGCTGATCGCCACCGCGACCATAGTCATCGGAAGGAAACGGTCTGTCCTGATATCGTTCGGCCATCGTGATGATGCGTCCCTTCGGGAAAGCCGCGCGCCCCTCGACCAAGGCACGGCCTTCGACCCACAAGGCTTTCAACCAAGTCTAAGCGATCCGGCTTCTGCCGGTTACCCCCGAAATCTCTTAAGTAGTTCGCCCCAAACTACCGCATCTCGTCCGGAGCATGGACGCCGAGGATGGCGAGGCCCGATGCCAGGACAGAGACGACGCCCTGGACCATGGCCAGCCGCGCCTTCGTTAGATCTGCATCATTATTGATAATGAAGCGTAAATAGGGCAAATCGCGCCCCTTCGTCCAAAGTGCGTGAAATTCACTCGCTAAGTCATAGAGATAGAAAGCAATTCGGTGCGGCTCGTGGGCGCTTGCCGCCGCTTCCAGCATGCGCGGAAAAATTGCGAGCCGCTTAAGAAGGTCGAGTTCAGCCGGGTCCGACAGCCGTTCCACGGCCGACTCACCGAGCCAGGCGATGCGCTTTTCGGTTTCCTCCGGGAGTTCCGGGAACACCTCGGCCCGGGCGTTGCGGAAGATCGAATGGCCGCGGGCGTGGCCGTACTGGACATAGAACACCGGGTTGTCGCGCGACTGTTCCATGACCTTGGCGAGGTCGAAGTCGAGCACCGCGTCGTTCTTGCGGTAGAGCATCATGAAGCGGACAGCGTCCTGGCCGACTTCATCCACCACCTCACGCAAGGTGACGAAGTCCCCGCTCCGCTTGGACATTTTCACCGGCTCGCCGTTGCGCAGCAATTTCACGAGCTGGACGATCTTGACGTCGAGCGCCCCCTTGCCGGAGGTCGTCGCCTTCACCGCCGCCTGCATGCGCTTGATGTAGCCGCCATGGTCGGCGCCCCAGACGTCGATCATCTCCGCGAAACCACGGTCGAACTTGTTCTTGTGGTAGGCGATGTCGGCGGCGAAGTAGGTGTAGGAATTATCCGACTTGATCAGCGGGCGATCGACGTCGTCGCCATAGGCGGTCGCCTTGAACAGCAACTGCTCGCGATCTTCCCAATCCTCGGCCGGGGCGCCCTTTGGCGGCGGCAGACGGCCCTGGTAGATGTCGCCCTTGGCGCGCAGGAAATCGATGGTCTCGGCGACCTTGTTGTTGCCGGCGTCCTGCAGCGAGCGTTCGGAGAAGAACACATCGTGACGGATGTTGAGCGCGGCGAGATCGTCCTTGATCTCGTCCATCATCATCGCGATGGCCTTGGCTCGCACCGTCGGCAGCCACGCGCCCTCGCTCATTGCGAGGAGCTTGCCGCCGTGCTCCTGCGCCAGCGCTTGCCCGACCGGCTTCAGATAGTCGCCGGGATAGAGGCCTTCCGGGATCGCGCCGATGTCCTCGCCGAGCGCCTCGCGATATCTGAGGAACGCGGAGCGGGCGAGCACGTCTACCTGCGCGCCGGCGTCGTTGATGTAATATTCGCGCGTGACGTCACGGCCCGCGAACTCGAGCAGGCTCGCCAGCGCGTCGCCGAACACGGCGCCGCGGCAATGGCCGACATGCATCGGTCCGGTCGGGTTGGCGGAGACATATTCGACGTTGATCTTGGAGCCGCCGCGGACGCGGCCGTAATCGGCGCCCTCGCGCAGCACGGTCCGTAGCGCCTCGGCCCATGCGGCCGGCTTCAGCGTCAGGTTGATGAAGCCGGGACCGGCGACGTCGACCTTGGCGATCAGGGCATCCGCGCGCAGCCGTTCGGCGATCTGCTCGGCGAGATCGCGCGGCTTTGCCTTTGCCTCTTTCGCAAGCACCATGGCCGCGTTGGTCGCCATGTCGCCGTGGGAGGCATCGCGCGGCGGCTCGACCACCACGCGCGAGAAATCGATGCCCTCGGGCCAGCTGGCTTCCGCCGCGAGCGCGCGGCAGACCGCGTGCACGCGTGCGAGCACGTCGGCGAACAGGTGCAGTGCTGAGGATGTGTCGGGCATGGGCGCCGCCTAACGCAAATCCGGGGTCGAGTCAAAGAGCCGCTGGTGCTCGGTCAGGGCGAAACGGTCGGTCATTCCAGCAATGAAATTCCCGATCCGGCGGGCCCGGTCGCCCTCATTGTCCGCCTCCGCCCCGACCAGCCATTCCGGCGGCAGCTCGCCGGGCGATTTGAGGTATTTCGCGAACAGGTCGAACAGGATCTGTTCGGCCTCGCCCATCACCCGCATGACCCGCTTGTGGCGGTACATGTGCTGATAGAGAAAGCGCTTGATGGCGGCTTCCTGCTCGGCGACCGCGGCGGGGAACGCGATCAATGCCCGGCTCTGCTGGCGGACGTCCTGGGCGGATTGCGGTTTCACGGCGGCGAGGCTCTTCTGCGCCTCGGCGAACACGGCACCGATCAGGTGCGAGATCAGCTCGCGCACCAGCTCGGCGCCGCGCCTGACGTCTTCCAGATCGGGGTAATGCGCCGACGTCTCGGCGATGATCTCCGCGGTCAGGGGCATCACCTTGAGGTCGTCGAGGTGAAACAGGCCGGCGCGCAGACCGTCGTCGATGTCGTGGGCATCATAGGCGATGTCGTCGGCGATCGCGGCAACCTGTGCCTCCAGCGAGGCGAAACTCCACAGTTGGAGATCGTACGTCTTGATGTAGTCGGCGATGCCGACGGGAATGCCGTGCTCGCGATAACGCCCGACCGGCGCACCGCTGCGATCGGTCAGCGGACCGTTGTGCTTGACGATGCCCTCCAGCGACTCCCAGGTCAGGTTGAGTCCGTCGAATTCGGGATAGCGGTGTTCCAACGCAGCAACGACGCGGAGCGTCTGGGCGTTGTGGTCGAAGCCGCCAAAATCCTTCAGGCAGGCGTCCAGCGCCCGCTCGCCGGCGTGCCCGAACGGCGGATGACCGAGGTCGTGGGCGAGCGCGAGGGTTTCCGTGAGGTCCTCGTCCAGCCCGAGCTGCCGCGCCAGCGCCCGGGCGATCTGCGCCACCTCCAGCGAATGGGTCAGCCGGGTGCGGTAGTGGTCGCCTTCGTGGAACACGAACACTTGGGTCTTGTACTTCAGCCGGCGGAACGCGGTGGAATGGATCACCCGGTCGCAATCCCGCCGGAATGGGCTGCGGGTCCGGCTCGGCGGTTCCGCGACCAGCCGGCCGCGACTGCGCTCGGGATCGCAGGCATAGGGCGCGTGGGGGGCAGCCATTCCGACGGACACGGCGAATTTAGTCCCTATCCATTTGATTCTGCGTATTGTGGCACTTAACTATGCCGGACGCGGGATACCAACTGAATTGGGCAAGCGACCTTCAGGTGCCCTTGGTGTGCCCGCGGGGCTATCGGAGACGAACGATGACGACTGACGTGACCATCAGTGACAAGGCCGCACGCCGGATTGGGGAGATCCTCAAGGGCGAAGGGTCTGGCGCGATGCTGCGGATCTCGGTCGAGGGCGGCGGCTGCTCCGGCTTCCAGTACAAGTTCGACATTGACCGTGCCCGCACCGACGACGATCTCGTGATCGAGCAGGACAATGCAGTGGTGCTGGTCGATTCCGCCTCGCAGCCGTTCCTGGCGGGGTCGCAGGTCGATTTCGTCGACGATCTGATCGGCGCCTCGTTCCGCGTCAACAATCCGAACGCCACGGCGTCCTGCGGCTGCGGGACCAGCTTCTCGATCTGACGTCGCCGGCTAAGCGCCGGTGATCAGCCTTTCCTCGTCCGTCCAGTCCGCCTCGACCGGCATCTGCTCTGGCTGAAGCGGTGCCTCCTCCGACACCCATTGGCCGTCCAGCGCGCGCAGCAGCGCCGTCACTAGCGCGGGCTTGCGCAGCGGTTTGGCCAGGAAGTCGGACATCCCCGCCTCGCGACAGATCTTGACGTCCTCGGGAAAGGCATTGGCGGTCAGCGCGACGATCGGCAAGGCCGCGAAGCGTCCGCCCTCGGCGCGGATCGCGCGGGTCGCGGCAAGGCCGTCCATCTCGGGCATGCGGACGTCCATCAGCACGATATCGTAATCGCCTTCGGACACGGCCGCGACGGCCTCGACACCGTCGGTCGCGACGCGCAACTCGACATCGAAGGCACCGAGCATCTTGCTCACGACCATGCGGTTGACGGCGTCGTCCTCGGCGACCAGCACCTTCAGCGGTCGGTCGAGGCCCGCGATGCGCGCCTTGAGATCGTCGGCTTCCTCGCGGCCTGCGTCGTGATCGGACGTTTGCACCTGGCTCCACGGCAGCACCAGCGTAAAGCGGAAGGTCGAGCCTTCGCCCGGCGTCGAGGTGACGCCGATGGTGCCGCCCATCTGCTCGATGATGCGCCGGGAGATCGCAAGCCCAAGCCCGGTGCCGCCGAAGCGGCGGCTGATCGAGGCGTCGGCCTGGGCGAAGTCGGAGAAGAGCTGGCCAAGCTTCTCGGGGGCGATGCCGATGCCGCTGTCGGTCACGCTCCATTCGACGGTGGCGAGCAGATCGCGGCGGGCCTGACAGACGGCCGCGATCGTGACTTCGCCTTCGTCGGTGAACTTCACCGCGTTGGAAGCGAGATTGAGCAGGACCTGGCGGATACGCGCGACATCGCCGCGCAGCGTCGGCGGCAGGTTGGGATCGAGCTCGACCTTGACCGCGAGCCCCTTGCTCTTGGCGCTCGCGCGCACGACGGTCGCCACCGCTTCGACCAGCGCCTGCGGCGCGAAGTCGATCACCTCGAACGCGAAGCGTCCGGCCTCGAGCTTGGAGAGGTCCAGGATGTCGTTGAGGATGCGCTGGAGATTGTCGCCGGACTCGCGGATCGTGGTGACGGCCTCGTGCTGCTCCGGATCGAGTTTTGTCTCCAGCAGCATGCTGGCAAGCCCGAGCACGCCGTTCATCGGCGTGCGGATCTCGTGGCTCATCACCGCCAGGAAATCCGATTTGGCCCGGCTCTCGGCCTCGGCCTTTTCCGCGCGCCAGCGCTCGGTCACGTCGCGGCCGAAGCCGCGATAGCCGAGGAATTGACCGTCGCGGTCGTGGGCCGGCTTCGCAGTGAGCGACCACAGCCGCGCCTCCCCGCCGGCGACCACTTTGAGGTTCATCTCATGCAGCGGTTCGGCGTGCTCCATCAGGCCGACGACGTTGTAGGCCGCACTCTTGTCTTCGGGGCACAGCATGTCGAGCACGTCGGCGAAATGCGCGCCCTTCAGCAGCGGCAGTGGCAGCTGTGCGACGGCGGCGAAGCGCTCGGGCACGTCGACCAGATGCCCTTCGGCATCGGTCTGCCACAGCCAGTCGCTGGCGTTCTCCTGAAAGTCCTTCAGCAACAGCGAAATGATCTCGGTCTGGCGCTCGAGCTCGAGCTGGGCCTTCAGATTGCCGAGGAACAGATTGCCTTGCGAGACGATGTTGCGCGCCATGAAGAACGCGAACAGCAGCAGGAACACCGCGGTCACGAGGTAAGGCCCGGTGCCGCACAACAGCAACGCACCGGCGCAGGCGATCGTCGTCGTCGCGAGATAGACGAGGCCCGCGCGCGGGAAGGTCGAGAGCGTGAAGGCGCCGCCGGACATCATGCCGACCATCAGGCAGGCCAGAATGAGCTGGCTGGTCGGCTCGATGCGGCTGAACAGCGCGACTGGCAGCGTGCCCCAGATCGCGGCGAGGAAAAACGCCTGCCGCAACATCTGCCGCGCCGCGCGGGGCGAGGCTTCCTGGGGCGGGCTCTGGTGGGAGCGCCGCCACGCGCGCACCGCGAGCGAGGCGGCGGTGGCGAGGGTCATGCCCCAGATCGCGAGAAAGTCGTTCCAGCCCCTGCCCCAGAACAGTATCAGCACAACGGCAACGTTGAGCATGGTGACAGCCATCGTCACGGGGATCAGCTGTATCACCGCGTCGATCTGCTTGGCGCGGATGCGGCTCAGTTCGCGCTCGCTGAGACCGGCGGTCAAGCCGTCCTCGATCTCGTAGCCGCCGAGCCAGTACAGGAACGCGCCGATCAACCCGTGGCGGGGCTCGGTTCGCTTCATGGATTTGTCCGGCCATCCCATTCGAAAAACCTTTTCACGATCAATGGCCCAGGCCCGACTTAAGCCGGGTTAATTTTGTGGGAGATTTCGCAGCCTCCTTGACGGGCGCGTTTGCATTTTGTTCTAACCATGACCCCTGCCAGGAGCCCGCCGACATGCCCATCAGAATCGCCACCTGGAACGTGAACTCGGTCCGGCAGCGGATCGACCTGTTGCTGACCTGGCTGAAGGAGTGCCAACCGGACATCGTCTGCCTCCAGGAAATCAAATGTGTCGACGAGGCCTTCCCGCGGCTGGAGATCGAGGCGCTCGGCTACAACGTGGTCACTCATGGGCAGAAGACGTTCAACGGTGTCGCCCTGCTCTCGAAGCTTCGGTTCGACGAGACCAAGTCGGGGCTGGCCGGCGACGACGAGGATGCGCACGCCCGCTTCCTCGAAGGCGTGGTGACGCTCAAGCGCGGAGTGCTGCGTATCGCCTGCCTCTATCTGCCCAACGGCAATCCGGTCGGGACCGAGAAATATCCCTACAAGCTCAAATGGATGTCGCGGCTTCTTGAGTATTCGAAGGAGCGCCTCAAGACCGAGGAGCCGCTGATCCTCGCAGGCGACTTCAACGTCATCCCGCATGCCCGGGACGTCCATAATCCCGCCGCCTGGACCGAGGACGCCCTGTTCAAGGCCGAGACGCGGGAGAGTTTTCAGTCCCTGCTCGGCCTCGGCCTGACCGATGCGCTTCGGGCCGTCACCGACGAGCCCGGGCTCTACACTTTCTGGGATTACCAGGCCGGCGCCTGGCAGAAGAATCACGGCCTGCGGATCGACCATCTGCTGCTGTCGCCACAGGCCAGCGACCGGCTCGCCAATGTCGGTATCGACAGCTATGTGCGCAGCTGGGAGAAGCCGTCGGACCACGTGCCGGTGTGGGCGGATCTCGATCTCGAGGCGGCGTGAGGCCGCCCCGACCCATCACTCCCGGCGGCCTTGCACCCACTGCTCCAGCATTTGCAGGCACATGGCGCGATCGTCGTCGGAGGCCTTTGCGAAGGCGCGGTTGTAGTTTTCCTTGATCCAGGTCTCGTCGCTGCCTGCGCTGTCCCGCGCCAGCGTCAGCCACATCAGGCCGCGCGCGGCCTGCCGCGGCAGGCGGTCGCCGTTGAACAGCATCTGGCCGAGCAGCGCCTGGGCCTCGTGCTGGCCCTTCTGCGCGGCGAGCCCAAGCCAGCGCGCGCCGTAGCGGAAATCCTCGCGCGAAGCGTCCGGTGTCTTCAGGTACAGGCGGGCGAGATCGTATTGCGCATCCGCATTGCCGAAATAGGACGCGGCATAGGAGAACATTTCCCGCGCCCGCTCGTGGTCCGGCTTGACCTTCGAATTCGGGATGCCGCTGAGATAATAGCGGCCGAGCGCCACAAAGGCGTTGGCGACGATCTGCGCCTGCGGCGCGGACGGGCTGTCCTCGGCATGCGCGTTGGCGATGCGGGTGAAATACTCGAACGCGCGCACATCGTCCTGGGCGACGCCGTCGCCATTGGCGTACATGCGGCCGAGCTTCCACTGCGCGATGGGGTGGCCCCCCTCCGCGGCATATTGCAGGGCGCTGAGCGAGGTTTCCTGGGGCACGACTGGCGGTACATTGCGCACCTTGCCTGCTGCGCCCGGCAGGGTCGTGACCACCGGGATGGCCGCATCCTTCTGGCTGACGGGTGCGCCGTCAAAGGCGAGCGCCGGCGCGGCCAGCGCGGTGGCCCCCAACACAAACGCAACGATTGTACGCCTAGATGTCCGCATAGCACTGTTTCTCGTGCGCGCCGCCCGGATGGGTCACTGCCCCACCGACCGCTGGTCCAACCTGCTGAGCATATTTCCAGAGCGCGCCCGTCGTGTGGTTAGTCGCGCGAGCGGTCCATTTGGTCTTGCGCTGGGCAAGCTCTTGGTCGCTCAATTTTACGTTAAGGGTACCGGCGACCGCGTCGATCTCGATGATATCGCCGTCCTCGAGCAGCCCGATCGGGCCGCCGATGGCGGCTTCCGGCCCGACATGGCCGATGCAGAAGCCGCGGGTGGCGCCGGAGAAGCGGCCGTCGGTGATGAGCGCGATCTTGCCGCCCATGCCCTGGCCGGTCAGCGCCGCGGTGGTCTGGAGCATTTCCCGCATGCCGGGACCGCCCTTGGGCCCCTCGTAGCGGATCACGATGACTTCGCCTTCGCGGTAGGTGCGCTTCTGGACGGCCTCGAAAGCATCCTCCTCACGGTCGAAGCACCTGGCCGGACCGGTGAACCTGAGGTTGGACATTCCCGCGACTTTCACGATCGCACCTTCTGGCGCCAAATTGCCCTTCAGACCAACCACACCGCCGGTGACGGTAATGGGCTTGTCTGCCGGGTGCACCACGTCCTGGTGCGGATTCCACTTCACGCTTTTGAGGTTTTCGGCGATCGTTCGACCGGTGACGGTCATGCAGTCACCGTGGAGAAATCCGTTGTCGAGCAGCGTCTTCATCAGAAGCGGTATGCCACCTACTTCAAACATGTCTTTGGCGACATAACGGCCGCCCGGCTTCAAATCCGCGACGTACGGTGTCTTTTTGAAGATTTCGGCGACGTCGAACAAGTCGAACTTGATGCCGCACTCGTGCGCGATCGCCGGCAGGTGCAGTGCAGCATTAGTTGAGCCACCGGACGCGGCGACCACGGCGGCGGCATTCTCCAGCGCCTTGAGGGTGACGATGTCGCGCGGCCGGATGTTTTGAGCGATCAACTCCATGACCTGCTCGCCCGCGGTCATGCAGAAGGCGTCACGAATTTCATAGGGGGCCGGAGCTCCAGCCGAGTACGGCAGCGCCAGCCCGATCGCCTCGGAGACGGTCGCCATCGTGTTGGCGGTGAACTGCGCGCCGCAGGCACCCGCCGAGGGGCACGCCACGCGCTCGATCTCGTCGAGGTCCTCGTCGGACATCGCGCCGACGGAGTGCTTGCCGACGGCTTCGAACATGTCTTGCACGGTGACCTGCTGGCCCCGGAAATTGCCGGGCAGGATCGAGCCGCCATAGATGAAGATCGAGGGCACGTTGAGGCGGACCATCGCCATCATCATCCCCGGCAGCGACTTGTCGCAGCCGGCGAGGCCAACGAGGGCGTCATAGGCGTGACCGCGGATCGTCAATTCGACGGAATCGGCAATGCATTCGCGTGACGGCAGCGAGGAGCGCATGCCGTCATGGCCCATGGCGATGCCGTCGGTCACGGTGATGGTGCAGAATTCCCGTGGCGTGCCGCCGGCGGCTGCCACGCCCTTCTTCACCGCCTGCGCCTGGCGCATCAGGGAGATGTTGCAGGGCGCGGCCTCGTTCCAGCACGAGGCGACGCCGACGAAGGGCTGGTGGATCTGCTCGGTGGTCAGACCCATGGCGTAGAGGTAGGAACGATGGGGCGCGCGCGCAGGGCCTTCCGTCACGTGACGGCTCGGCAGCCTCTTCTTGATGTCGGTCTTCGCGTCCATCGCAAACCAGTTTCCCCGGCCAACCCTTTCAGACCCGAAAAATCAGAGCCAAGATTTGAATCGACCTTTTGGATCGACCTTGGGGATTTCCCGTCGCCTTCGAGGACCACCGACTGCCGCTAAAACATTAGAGTGATTTTATTCATGTTCGGGTGTGGCCAAAAAGCGGCGTTGATGCGAACGGACAGAGATGATGGTTAAATCCGTGGCGGGTGTTGCGCGGACGGCACAATTGTGGCCTGAAGGACACGAGCGCGCTTACTGTGATACCCCTCTTGGGAGGACAATCCACAACTTAAGGTTTTCAGTACGCGTGCGACGCCTCATTTCGGCGCGCTAAGAGGCCCGCCAGGTGAGTCGGCGCCTTCAGCATCGCCCACTGCGTCTCCCACATGCGCTAAGGGCGCTTGACGTTGCTGCGCGCGTCGGCGGCACGAGAGCGAGTGTGGCGCACACTCTCTCCACATCGTCGCAGCGAAGCAATCCAGAATCTTTCCGCGGCGACAGACTGGATTGCTTCGCTGCGCTCGCAATGACGGAGCAAGGGGTAGCCGCATCGCTCTTCCATCTCGCATTTTGAATTGCAGACACGGCTTCGCGTCCTCGCGGCGCGTTTCGCCCGAGCTTTGCCTGGTCACTCCTCCACCCTCTTATCCAAGAGGGCGCAGGGAAGGCCGGGTGCCGGCTGGCACCCGCGGTCCGCTGCGCGAAAAGCACA